>QMTN01000017.1 GCA_003651105.1 Thermoplasmata archaeon | reverse complement strand
GCTCCAGTTAATCATCACGGGGTCAGATGACCCTCTTCTAATCATCCCCTAACTGGAGCCCGCGATGATGCCTGGCTACACCATGCTCCCATCCTATCTCCTCTGCCTCCGGGCTCTCATCTCCCTTCTCATCCTCTTCTTTCTCCACTTCCAGCGCATCTTGCCTCTCTTCTTCCACGCCCTTGAGCTCCTTTTCATCCTATACCTCTCTATCAACCTTAAACAACAATCCCTATAATAACTTTTAGGGTATCTATTGCTGGGTAACTATTAATATATCTCTTCCCCTTACGATATCCCATGAGGTTTCACCTTAAGGCGAGACTTAAACTGAGCAGACCCATAGATAAAGCGATCCTATCGAAGGAGATAGACGATTTCAATCATCAGCTCATGGAGAGGAGTGAGGCCTCGATAGAGGAATGGGACCTGAAAGAGAATATCTTGGATCTCAGCATAGTATCCGGAACGAGAAGGAGGGCACACGATATCCTGCTCAACTTCAGCAATGTCCTATCAAGGAAGCTCGGTAAGGCATACAAGGTTGGGATAAGGGGTATAGATGTATACCTTTACGAGATAAGGTTCAGTCTCGATAGAGAGCCCTTGCATGATATAGTTATCCCGTTTGCGGATGTTCAGATAGAGGGAAAGGAGGTCAGGATGGTTTTGAGAGATACATCTGAAGAATTTCTCAGGAAGAACTACGTTGACAGGATGATAAGGTTGGTTAGGGAGAAGGTTGAGAGTCAATACTATGAGGGGAAAGGAGAGTTCTGGAAGCTGATATGGAGATCTGAGGAAAAAGATCCAGTCTGGAACAGGGATCCAACAGAAGAGATGCTGAAGAGAGGTTGGCTCGTCCAGGGTCCAACCAAGGGAAAGTGGTTTTACAGACCCCAGGCGGCGGCGATCCTCAGAGCCATGGAGAGGATAGCCATAGAAGAGGTTCTGAAACCCCTTGGCTTCCAGGAGGTTATAGAATCGCATATCGTGCCATTCGATATCTGGCTTAAAACCGGTCATCTTGAGGGGATGCCCGGAGAGATTTACTATGTCTGTGAACCTAGATCTAGGGATGTAAAGGAATGGGAGAGGTTCATAGACCTGGTCAAGATAACCAGAGAGGTGCCGGAGGATGAGCTGAGGAGGAATCTTTCTCTCCCCAGGGCTGGGATATGCTACGCCCAGTGCCCGGTGATCTACTGGTCTCTGAAGGGAAGGACCCTAGCGGATGAGGGGTTACCTTTATTGTTGTTCGATAGATCCGCGATATCCGGTAGGTATGAATCAGGGGGAAGGCATGGAATCGAAAGGGTGGATGAGTTTCACAGGATAGAGCCGGTTTACATAGGTAAACCGGAACAGCTGATAGAGTTGAGGGAAAGGCTTATAGAAAGGTACAAACACGTCTTCAATGAGATCCTGGATCTGGAGTGGCGGATGGCTTGGGTAACTCCATGGTACTTACAGCAAGCAGGAAAAACCAAGATCGAGGAGGGCTATGGAGAGGGGGTCATAGGAACGATAGACTTCGAAGCATGGTTACCATACAGGGGAGATAGAGAGAGTTCAAAGTGGCTGGAGTTTCAGAATCTCAGCATCCTCGGGGATAAGTATGTTAAAGCATTCAATATAAAGGCTCAGAAGGGTGAGCTGTGGAGCGGTTGCTCGGGTATAGGTTTGGAGAGGTGGATGGCGGTATTTCTTGCTCAGAAAGGCTTAGATCCAGAGAACTGGCCAAAAGGCTTCAGGAGATATCTGGATAAGCTTCCGGAGGGGATAAAGATCCTGTGATCAAAAAGCTTAATAAAATCCAGCCTCTTTCCCGAGGATGGTGATAAGATGCCGTGGATAGCGATACTGGCGATAGTTGTATTGTTTCTCCTGATCCTGCTGGCATCGGCGATAAAGATACTTCCAGAGTATCAGAGGATCGTCGTCTTCAGACTAGGTAGGCTCCTCGGAGTAAAAGGTCCGGGCCTGGTTTTCGTGATACCCGTAATCGATCAGGTAATCAAGATAGATCTGAGGGAGAGGGTCAGGGATGTTCCGAAGCAGAGGGTCGTCACCAAGGATAATGTAACCATAGATGTCGATGCTGTCGTTTATTATCGGATCGTCGACCCAGATAAGGCGGTCGTGCAGGTTCAGAGATACGATGCCGCAACAGACCTACTGGCTCAGACAACCCTGAGGGATGTTCTTGGAGAGGTGGAGCTGGATTATCTTCTGCAGAACAGGGAAGAGCTCAACAAGCGAATCCAATCTATACTGGATGCCGGAACCGATGCATGGGGGATAAAGGTCACGAGAGTTACAATAAGAGATGTTGTTATTCCAGAGCAGATGCTGAGGGCTCTAGCAAAGCAGGCTGAGGCTGAGAGGGAGAGGAGATCCAGGATAATCATGGCGGAAGGAGAATACCAAGCATCGAAGAGGATGGCAGAAGCTGCGAAGTTCTATGAGAAGGTTCCCGCAGCCCTTAGGTTAAGGGAGTTGCAGACTCTAGCTGAGATAGCCAGAGAGAAGAACCTCATAGTTGTTCCATCTGGAGAACTCGGAACGGTTACCGGACTGGTAGAGGCGATGCTCAAGAAGAAGAAATGAGGAAATCCCTCCTTCTTCTCCTATTTCTTTCGATCTTTCTGATCTTAACTCAGTCAAAGGCTTCCAGCAATACGGTTTTGGTCGTAACCATAGATGGACCCATAACCCAAGCTACCGTTGAGCTGATCAGGGAATCCCTAGATCATGCAAAATCCTTATCAGCTAGCGCAATTGTTCTGAGGATCAATACTCCCGGTGGAGGGTTGGATGAAACAGAAAAAATCATAGAGATCATAACATCGAGTGATATCCCCTTCATAGGTTACGTTTACCCGAGGGGAGGGAAGGCGTGGTCCGCTGGAACGTATATCCTGATGAGTTGTCACGTTGCAGCCATGAGTAGCTACAGCGTTATCGGATCTTGCCAGCCCGTTGAGATAACTCCCTATGGTTACAGACCGATTAACGACTCGAAGCACATAAATGCTCTGAAGGAGAGGTTGAGAAGCTTAGCGGAGATGCATCACAGGAATTCGAGCATAGCGGAGAGATTCGTTACCGAGAACCTGAATCTGGATGCATCGGAGGCTCTGGAGGCAGGAATCATAGATATAGTTGCGGATAATGTCAGGGATCTGCTTGATGGTATAGATGGAAGGAATTTCAGTGGAGTGGTGATGCATACCAAGAATGCAACCATAGTTTATCACCATCCATCGATCAAGTATCATATCATCTCCATCCTCTCGGATCCAACCATATCATCCATTCTTCTCATGCTAGGCATCTTTTCTCTCATCTTCGGGATATCATCTCCAGGCTACGGGGCAGAGGTTTTCGGAGTGATAGCCATCATTCTTGCGCTATTCGGCATGGGTTTCTCCATACCCTATCTCAGTATCATCCTGATAATCGTTGGCTTCATCATGCTCATCATCGAGATCCATGTTACGCCCGGATTTGGGGTCATAGGCATAGGTGGTATAATCTGCATAATCCTAGCTTCCCTGCTCCTGATACCCTCTTATCCAACAAGGAACTGGCTCATATCAATAGATTATCAGACCCTGCTACTTATATTCGGTCTGGTTCCATCCATCCTGATAGCCTCCTTCTTCCTCTTCGCCCTGTACAAGGTGATCAGGGTAAGCAGAAGGAAACCGAAGGTTGGTATCATGGAGGGGAAGATAGCAGAGACCTTGGAGGAGATAACACCAAACAAAGCTGGCTTCGTGAAGTACAAGGGCGAGTACTGGCTGGCTAGATCAAAGGAAGGTAGGATACCCGCAAGGGAAAAGGTTAAAATAGAGAAGAGGGATGGTAACCTGCTCATAGTTTCAATCTACAAGGAAGGCAAAGATTAATCTACCCCTCTCATTTACCATCTTCAGGATGAGCGAAGGTATCAAGGCTCTCTTCCTCGGCGGAGGGAGCGAGGTAGGAAAGCTGGGCCTGGTCTTAGAGATAGATGATATTAGGTTGCTCTTAGATTATGGTATCTCTCCAACCAAGCCACCTTCCTATCCACTACCAGCCCCACCGGTCGAACTTACTTTACTAACGCATGCCCATCTGGACCATTGCGGTATGCTTCCTTATCTGGTTAAGGAGCAGGATGTCTCGATATGGTCAACCGATCTGACAAGGGAGATCAGCAATATCCTGCACATCGATTCCCTCAAGGTCGCAAAGGTGGAGGGGTATGCGTATCCATATGACAAGATCGATGTCAGGGAGACTTACCATAGAGTTATACCGGTGAAACCCTTCGAAAAGAGATCTATCGGCGACATCGATCTAAAAACCTATCCCGCTGGTCACATACCTGGTTCCCTGATGTACAAGTTGGAGGATTCTTCCACGAATATCCTCTTCAGCGGTGATATAAACACAAGGGATACTAGATTACTGCTTGGAACGAAACCGGTCAAGTGTGATATCCTTTTCCTGGAGGGGACCTACTCCGGGAGGGATCATCCAGATAGGGATGAACTGGAAAAAGAGTTTATAGATACCATAGAAGAGGTGGTTAGCAGAGGAGGGATAGCTATCGTCCCAGCATTCGCTGTATCCAGATCTCAAGAGATAGCGATGATCCTGAGCGGAGCTGGTTTTGATGTGTGGATGGATGGTATGGGAGAAAAGATAGCTAAGATCCTCCTCAGGTATCCTAATTATATAAGGTCTGAGAAGAAGCTCAGGAAGGCTTTATCCGAGGTCAAGCTGGTAAAGACGAGCCAGAACAGGAAGAAGGCGTTGAAGGGAGAGGTTATCCTTACAACAAGTGGTATGCTGGATGGTGGACCCGTTTTATGGTATCTGGAGAAGCTGAGAAGGGATCCGAAGAGTGCGGTTTTACTAACCGGTTATCAAGTCGAGGGGACCAATGGAAGACAACTATTGGATAAGGGGAGTCTCGATTTCTATGGAGTGAGCCAGAAGGTTGAGTGTCAGGTGTACTACTTCGATTTCTCAGCCCACGCAGGTCACAGGGAACTGGTTGAGTTTGCAAAGGGGTGTTCACCTGAAAAGATAATCCTCTTCCACAGCGACAACAGGAAACCTCTTGCTGAAGATCTAAAGGATTTTGCAGAGGTTATAACGCCTGAAAACGGCGAGGTCTTCGAGTTGTAGGAGGTCTTTTTATGAAGGATTTGGGCGATGTTGAGAGGTACGAGTTCAAGAAAAAGCTGGAAGAGATAAAATCCTGCAAAGGTCAGCACACGGAGCTGATATCCCTCTACATACCACCGAATAGGCAGATATCTGATGTGATGTCTTATCTCAGGAACGAGTACTCCCAGTCGACGAATATCAAGTCCAAGACGACCAGGAAGAACGTTCTGTCTGCCATAGAATCTATAATGAGCAGGCTCAGGTACTTCAAGAGACCACCGGAGAACGGTCTGGTCTTCTTCGTTGGTAATACCATTAGAGGTGCTAATGAGACAGAGATGGTTGCCTATGTTATAGAGCCACCCGTTCCCATACAGTCGTTCATTTACAGGTGTGACTCCAGCTTCTACACCCAACCGCTGGAAGATCTACTCGCGGAGAGGGATGTTTACGGTCTCTTCCTCATAGATAGAAGGGAGTGCACCATCGGGATGCTGAGAGGGAAAAGGATCGAGCTCATAGATTACCTTACATCGAGAGTTCCTGGAAAGCACGGCAGAGGGGGACAGAGCCAGAGGAGATTCGAAAGATTGATCGAGTTGGCAGCTCATGAGTGGTTCGAGAAATGCGGGAAGAAGATAAGCGAGATCTTTCTTAACGAGAAGGATTTGAAGGGGATATTCGTCGGTGGTCCAGGACCAACGAAGTATCATTTCGTCGATGGCGATTACCTTCATTATGAGGTGAAAAAGAAGATAATAGATATCTTTGATACCGGATACACCGACGAATCCGGTCTCAGGGAACTGGTAGAGATAATCTCTCAAAGGAAGGATGAGCTGAAGATATCGAAGGAGAAGAGGGTGATGAGGAGATTCTTGAAGGAGATAGTCAAAAGAGAGAAATCCCTGGCTGTGTATGGAGAAGAGGAGGTTAGAAGGGCATTGGAGATGGGAGCGGTCGATACCCTCTTGCTCTCTGAGGATCTTGATAGGTACAGGGTAAAGTTAAGGTGTGAATCCTGTGGGAGAGAGGAAGAGGTAACAACCGGCAGAGCCGGGATCGAGGAGATGGAGAAAAAGGGAAGAAGATGCAGAGCATGTGATGGGATCATGGTCATCAAGGAGAAGATCGATGTGATAGAGGAGTTATCAAAGAAGGCCCTTGAGATGGGGACCAAGGTTGAGCTCATATCCAAGGATAGCGAGGAAGGCGCAACCCTCCTGAACACCTTTGGAGGTATAGCGGGGATACTGAGGTATAATTTATAGATGAATCTTCTATAAAAACCGATGATTTTATAAATGGAGAAAACCATTTAATTAATGGTAATAGCATGAGCAGAGAGGATTTCAAATCCTTTATACCCGCGGAACAGACGATTCCCGAGATGACCTTTCGCGCCCTTCTGATCGGTATCTTCCTATCAATCATACTGAGCGCTGCAAATGCCTATCTAGGGCTGTATGCTGGCATGACGGTTTCAGCGGTCATACCTGGTGCGGTTATGGCATTTGCCATATTAAGACCTTTCAAGGGAACCATCCTCGAGGTCAATCTCGCGATGATGGGAGCCGCATCTGGAGAAGCGCTTGCTGCAGGCGTCATCTTCACGATTCCTGCGCTCATAATCTTGGGGGAGTGGAAGACCATCCATTTCTGGGAAACCTTTCTTATAGCTGTCATAGGAGGTGTCCTTGGAGTTCTCTGGATGGTTCCATTGAGGAGGGCTCTCATAGTAAAAACGGATCTACCCTTCCCTGAAGGAGTGGCTGTTGCTGCTGTGCTCACGACGACGGTCGGAGGGAAAAAGGCAAGGGGAAGAGGATCTGGGGTCAGCGCGGTATGGCTTCTGGTTGGAGCTATACTGGCTGGTCTGTACAAGTTCGGTCAGGTTTCCTTGAGGGCTTTCAAGGGAATGCTGGAAGGGGTCATGGGCATAGGGAAGTACTCTATCCATGGCGTTGAAAGAGAAGGATGGATGTATGGAGGACTTGCAACATCACCAGCCCTACTTGCAGTGGGATGGATCATTGGGCCGAGGATAGCTTCCTTCGTTCTGGTTGGAGGGTTGATAGGTTGGCTC
>QMTN01000016.1 GCA_003651105.1 Thermoplasmata archaeon | reverse complement strand
GTTGAGATAGTGAGGGAAGCCTGTGCCATAGTTGAGGAAGAGATAGAGAGAGCCAGCGAAGAAGGTAAGATGGAAAAACCATGGCAGTACTTTGCAGTGCTTCTACCAATAAAGACGGTCGGTGTCCATGGGGATAAGAGAGCATATGGCTATACCATAGCCGTAAGGGCTATAGATAGCGTAGACGCTATGACGGGTTCCTTCAGCAGGATACCTTATGATGTCCTTGACAGGATAGCTACGAGGATAGCGAATGAGATGGGCGACAAGGTTACGAGAATCGTTTACGATATAACTAATAAACCTCCAGCAACTATAGAGTGGGAGTAGGATGGGCAAGATAAGGATCTTTGTTATAGATAATGGCGGACAGTGGACCCACAGGGAGTGGAGGGTGCTGAGATACCTCGGAGTAAATGCTCATATCTTCCCCAACACAACCCCTTTAGAGGTTTTGCTGGATAAAGGAGTCGAGGGTCTGGTTCTATCTGGGGGTGCACCGAGGATAGGGCTGAGCGAGAGCTTGGGAAGATGCGGTGAGTATCTTGAGAAGGCAGATATTCCCATACTCGGCATATGCGCAGGTCACCAGTTCATAGCAAGGTTCTTTGGCGGAAAGGTTGAGCCAGCTGTTGTTCCGGAGTTTGGCAGGATAGAGCTGATCATAGATAGGGAGCACAGGATTTTCGAGGGCGTTCCAGAGAGGAGCGTGGCATGGGCCTCTCACAACGATGAGGTCACCGCCGTTCCAAAGGATTTTGATGTTCTTGCACACTCTGAAGGTTGCGAGGTGGAGGCTATGGCTCATAGAAAAAGACCGATAATCGGTCTTCAGTTTCATCCCGAGGTTGAGCACACTGAGTATGGCATGCAGATCTTCAAGAATTTCATAGGTATCTGCGAGGAAAACAGGTGAGATCACTCACCCCATCTTCTAAAGAGTTCGTGATCTATGCCAAGTTGATCTAGGATTTTGCCAACCACGAAATCGATGATGTCATCTAGGGTTTTAGGATTATGATAGAATGCTGGCATAGCTGGCATCACCACCGCGCCCGCCTCCCTTGCCTTCACCATGTTCCTTAGGGTTTGGAGATCGAGGGGCATCTCTCTTATGACGAGGATGAGTTTCCTACCCTCCTTCAAGCAATTGATAGCACATCTCGATATAAGGGTATCTACATAACCATTCGCTACAGCGGATAAGGTCTTCAAACTGCATGGTACTATCACCATGGAATCTATCCTGAAGGAACCGCTCGCCAAGGGTGATGAGAAATCATTATTATCATGGATTCTTTTGGCAAACCTAGATATAACTTTCTTCTTATCCTTGCACTCCAGATCCATTATGTATCTAGCTCTATCAGATATGATGATGAATAGCTCGATCCCTCTACTCTCCAGTTCTTCCAGCAATCTTATTGCATAGATTATACCAGATGCACCGGTTATGCCAACAACCACCCTCATACTCTCTTGCAACTCCTTATCGTCTTAACTATGCTCGATAATCTTCTCTCAAAGAATAGCTCCTCCAGGGCTGTGCCGGTAACTATCATATCTGCTCCGGCCATGACCTTCTCCCTGGCCGTGGAGGGATCCCTTATACCTCCGCCCACTATGAGAGGTATCTCTATGTTCTTCCTGACCTGGACGATCATCTCGTTTGGTACCGTCTCCTTCGCGCCCGATCCAGCCTCAAGGTAAACAAATTTCATCCCGAAGTACTGTGCAGCGAGCGCATACTTTACGGCTGAGGAAAGATCGTTTCTCCTTATCGGATCAGCCTCTCCGACCTCTCCAACCCTCATGCCTGGCTCAATAACTATGTAACCCATCGATATGGGCTCTATACCAAGATCCCTTATCAACAGAGCTCCTTCTGCTTGTTCTCTCACGATAAATCTAGGGTTCCTTGAGTTCAGAAGGCTCATGAAGAAAACCGCATCCGCATACTTGCTCAAGGATCTAACACCACAGGGAAACAGGATAACCGGTAAGGATGAGCAGGACTTTATCTCTTTTACGGTTTCATCAACCAATCTAGTCTCAGAGATCGTCGATCCACCAACCATTATAGCTGTACTCCCCACTTTCTCCGCTATCTCAGCTATCTCTCCAGCCTCCTCAGGTGATTGCTTCTCTGGATCTATAAGGGATAGATGAAGAGGGTACTTCTCCAGTTCGTCCATGAGATAGTCCAAAACCTTCATGCTACTCGGATGGAGGGATGGTATAAAATAGTTTTTGTCATCAAACCATCACGTTTTACTCCCTTAACATTTCACTCAATTTCTTATAAACTTCTTTGTTATCCGATGTTCTTATTCCCCATTTACGATGGAAATGCACAAAAAGATACATGGTCTTCTCACCCTGTTCCGATTTATATCTTATCCTTAAAGGTTTATTCCAGGGATATGCTCTATCCCCTGCTTTACTTCCAGGAAAACCCGTAAACGTTTCATCCCATCCAAGATGCAGATCCGAGATGGATCTGATGGGTATTTCTAAGCGAAACCTTTTATCTTCCCTGACATCTCTCCCATCGAAAACGATCTTATCCTTATCCAATTCAAAAACACCTTCATACCTATGTAAGGGTTTAAATCCAGTGGTATGTGCTTTTAGCCAATCCAGTAAGGATCTATTCTTAATGTCATCTTCATATGCCATCAAGGAATTTTCCCATTTCATTTTGTTTCCTTCCATAAGATCATGCATACTGTAGCAGGCTTATATCATTCATGGTATCGAGGAACATCCTTGCAACCTTGTCTGCTCTGTTATCCTCCACATACCTGATCGCATTCCTCCTTATCCTCTCCCTCAGATCCTCATCCTCTATCAATTCCCGCAATTTCCTCTTCAGATCATCCACATCCCTGTAAAGAAGGGCTGGCCCATCTTCGGGTAGCATCTCGAAATGCTTGGTGTTCGGCGCCACTATAGGAGTCAATGAACCAAGACATTGACAGAGAGTGGATGATACAACCACCTTATTGGTATGTCCCTTAGGTAGAAGATGGATATCAGATTGATGGAGGTACTTATAGACTTCTTCAGTATCTTTTATCCGTTCTTGCTTTTGTTCTATCCAATCTCCCTTGAGATTCAGCAGCCCATCCGATCTCACTATCACGTAACGAAGATCGTATCCATCCTTCAGCTCACTCAACGCATGGACAAAATCCAGGTACTCTCCCTCTGGTTGCCTGCCAAAGCTGAAAAAGATTATCTTGTCGGAGCCAAAATCCCTGTATCCCTCCTCAACCGGATAACATGGATAAGGAATTATCCTTATGCTTCCACCATACCCCCTCAGCATCTCCCTGTACCTTTCATCAAAAACCGCCACGAAATCAAAGATATCTAGGGAAGAGTAGCCCATATCTTCCTTTGCACCCTCATGGACAACCAGTCCCACATACCTGCCCTTTCTCCTTAACTCCCTGACTAAGATCTCAACATCTCTGTAAGGTATGCTGATATAAGATTCTACCAACATGAAATCGAAATCCTCGCTCATTATCCTGTCAATATCTATTCCTCCACCCCTCATGGTATCCGGGTTGAGCTCGTTGTAACATCTTATCACGAAGTCCTCATCCTCCCTGACTATCCTGTGATGCCACCACCTATCCGCGCTTTCCTTATCCGGCGCAAAGACGATGAGATCGTTTCCCATCTTGATAAGCTCCTGACCCAGCATCTCAGCATGCAGGGATACGCCACATGTCGCGTTCCACCTAGTAAGCAGTGCAATCCTCATAACCTTCACCTCCCCGAGAATCCCAGACGATAATTCAAGGAAAAATTTTTTAATTTTGCGGAAAATATTGCATGGGATGTTTGATCGCTTGGAAGGGGATGGGAGCCTAGAGAGGGAGAGTAGAACGATTGATATCGTCAGGAGAATTGGTGTGATAACGCCAAAGAGGGTCAGCCTGAAGACCCATCCGATAGAGAAGCCGGTTTCGGTCTTTAACCCCACCTTCCTCATCAGGGACGATGAGATCCTGATTTATGCGAGAACCGTTCTTGGTTACTTCACCTACTCAAGCGTCATAGCCGAGATAAGGGTTGATCTCGACGATCTGAATAGATTAAGCGAGATGGAGCACGAGGCCGAGATCAAGATATTTCCAGATAATAGGTACGATGTATGGGGTGTTGAGGATCCTAGGATAGTCGAAATCGATGGAAAGATGCTGATAACCTATTGCGGTAGAACCGTGAACTACTTCGATCAGACGGTATGGGTCGAGAGGACCCTTCCAATAACCGCGGTACTGAACGAGGGATGGAAGAAGATCTGCGTGCACAGGCTACCAAAGGAGCTGAGGAGTTTCGTCATAAGCGATAAGGATGCATTTTTGTTCAAGACGAAAAGGGGCTTGAAGCTCTTTCATAGACTGCACATGAGGGACAACAAGTTCTATCTGGTTGTAAGCGATCTGGAAAAGGATATGGAAGATGGCAAGCTGAGGGAGATGGTCGTCAAGAACACGGCTATAGCGATGGAGCCTGAACCGTTCGAGGAAAAGATAGGATGGAGCACCCCACCGGTGAGGATAGGTAACCACTATATACTGTTCCTACATGGGGTGGACAGGGAGATGAAGAGGTACAAGGTTTTCGCTGTATCCATGGATAGCAAGCTCGGACTGGAAGCGGTCACGCCTTTCTACATAATGGAGCCTAGAGAGATCTACGAGATATACGGAGACAGGCCTTACGCTATCTTTCCATGCGGAGCCCAGAAGATAGATGATCGAATCATCATATCCTATGGAGCGGGGGATTCTGTTATAGCCTTCGGCGAGATAGACGTCGATGAGCTTTTATCTATACTTGACATCTGAAAGTATTAATAGGGGTAACGTATAGGGTTTTGCAAATGACCCAGCTACTGGATGCAAGAAGGGGAAGGATAACGGAGCAGATGAGGGAGGTTGCGAGAGAGGAAAAGGTGGATGTAGAGTTGGTTAGGAGGAGGGTTGCGGAAGGCAGGATAGTGATTCCCCACAACCCCATCCATTCTCCAAAGTCCCTTGGCATAGGCGAGGGATTGAGGGTAAAGGTGAACGCTAATATAGGTACATCTAGGGAACACTGCAACTTGGATGAGGAGGTTGAGAAGGCAAAGGTAGCATTAAGGCATGGAGCGCACACCATCATGGACCTATCAACGGGTGGAGATCTTGACAGGATAAGAGAAACCCTCCTGAAGGTCGTGAATGTACCCTTCGGAACTGTACCGATATACCAGGCTGCGGTTGAAGCTATAGAGAGATACGGTAGCATAGTTGATATGAGCGAGGATGATATGTTCAATTCCTTTGAGCACCAGGCAAAGCAAGGCGTTGACTTTGCGGTGGCTCACGTCGGCGTAACCAAGGAGAGCGTGGAGAGGCTCAGGAGACAGGATAGGATGATACCGATGGTCTCGAGAGGTGGTGCGTTTCACATGGCATGGATCCTTCACAACGATGAAGAGAATCCGCTCTACAAGAACTTCGACTACTTACTGGAGATAGCAAAGGAGTACGATCTCACCCTTAGTCTTGGAGATGGAATGAGATCTGGAGCAATCTACGATTCCAATGACAGGGCGAAGTTTCAGGAATTGTTGATAATAGGTGAGCTCGTGGAGAGGGCAAGGGAGAAGGGGGTTCAGTGCATCGTGGAGGGACCCGGCCATATGCCCCTGAACCATATAGAGTCCAACATCAGGGTGATGAAGACTATAACGAAGGGGGCGCCTTACTTCGTTCTCGGTCCGCTCGTTACAGATATAGCGCCGGGCTATGATCATCTTGTTGCCGGAATAGGTGGAGCTCTCGCTGGATATTATGGTGCAGATTTCCTCTGTTACGTAACACCAGCAGAACATCTATCCCTACCAAGCGCAGAAGATGTAAAGGAGGGAGTGATAGCAGCCAGGATAGCTGCCCATTCAGCCAATCTTGCAAAGGGAATAGATAGAGAGATAGACGATGAGTTCAGCAGGGCAAGGGATCATCTTGATTGGAAGAAGATGTTCGAGCTCGCGATAGATCCAGAGAAAGCCAAGGAGTACAGGAAGAGGAGGCCACCTCTGGAGGATCCATCAACCTGTACAATGTGCGGTAAGCTCTGTGCCATAAAGATAGTCAATAAATACTTGAGGCGTGGATGATCTACTCCAAGCCCCTTTCGGTAATGGTGAAGATGGCGGATAATCCCTCAGGTTGAGATCTGTGTTTTATTATGGTTGCCTTCCTTTTGCCCATGTCCACCTTCTCCAGCTTTATTATAGCCTTTGCCATATGTTCCATACCCCTGCCAGCAAACGGTTTGACGTCCCCATCCTCGGTTGAGTATACTTGACCGGTGATTATCACATACAGGTTGTTCTTTCTGGCAGATACCTGCAGGTTCGTGAGCTGTCTAACTATCGATCTCGTTGCCCCTTCTTCGTCTTCATCGAGCTTCATCCTGTAAAGCATGTTTATGGTATCAACGATGACCATCCCCAGATCCCTTACCTTCAAAGCGTTCCTCACCATGTGTTCCTGTTCTTCCAGAGAGTGGGGGCTGAAGAACAGGATGTTGGACAGAATCTTCTTTTCATCTCCCACTTCCCCTATGATCTGCTTTAGTCTCTCAACAGAAACCCCTTCGCTGTCTATGTAGGCGACTTTCTTCTCTCTGGATGCCATCTCCCTGGCTGCTTGAAGGCAGACGTTGGTCTTACCGCTTCCAGCTTCGCCATAGAACTCGGTTATTATGCCTTCCTCGATCCCACCGCCCAGTAAATCGTCTAAGGGCTTGCATCTCAAAGGTAGCCTATTCATTCGCTGATAAAGATGAATCAAGGATAAAAAATTTTGCACCTCAGACGAGACCCAATCTCATTCTCAACTCGCACGCCTTGCATATCTCCTTGCTCGATGGCTCACCACACAGCTTGCACCTCCTCATCCCTTCCGATGGAAATAACTCGTAGAGGTATGGCTTTATCTGATCATAAACCTTTACTATCTTGTGCCTTGTGCCGGGATATAGATCTTCGAGCTCATAGATGATCCTCCGGAAGATGAACCTGTTAGAGAATGCATAGGGGCATCTATCAAGGCAAAGCTCGAGGTTATTGAGCATCGCGTACAGCATAACCTCTTTCTCTGGAATTAACCTCAGTGGTAACAACCTCGGAACAAGTCCTTCCTGTATCCTCAGATGGGGAGCTATCCTGGCAAGCTTCTCCAGATCGGCATTGACGAAATTCATGAGGACAGACTGGGCGAAGTCATCAAGATTATGACCCAAAACAAGAACATCTGCAGAGAGCTCCCTTGCCTCTCTGTTCAGAAGGTACCTCCTGAAAACCCCGCAGTACGT
>QMTN01000015.1 GCA_003651105.1 Thermoplasmata archaeon | reverse complement strand
GAGAAGGATATAGATGAATTTCTACCGAAAAGGGAACCCCAGTGGCTCCTTGATCCAGAGAATCCGGTTACCCATGGCAACATCATAATGCCCAAGGACTATCCGAGGATAAGGAGGGCGATGCAGGATGCCCATGAAAACGCAAAGAGACTCATACCCGAGATATCGAGAGAATGGAGGGAGAGGTTCGGAACCTATCATGGCGATCTCATAGAAAGATACAGGTGCGATGATGCCGATTATATCATAGTATCCTATGCAGCCCTCGGCGCAGAGAGCAAGGTGGCGGTTGATGAGTTGAGGGAGGAAGGAAAAAGAGTGGGTCTCGCAAGATTGAGATTCTTCAGACCCTTCCCTAGCGAGGATATCCTCTCCCTTTCAAAGCAATCCGATCTGATAGTGATAGACAGAGCAGTATCCATCGGATTTGAGGGACCCCTCTTCACGGAGATAAAATCTACACTCTATGGAGTCAGTGATGCGAGAGTCTATGGATACATAGCTGGATTGGGTGGAAAGGACGTTACCTATAAGGATATAGGGAAGATGGTCAAGAAGGTGATGGATGGTAGGTGGAAGGGAGTTGAATGGTATGATATGGAGGGATAGGATTGGCGATAAAGGATCTGCCTAAAGAAGAATATATTCTTCCAGGTAGCGCAGCATGCCCGGGATGTCCGGCAACCATAGGCTTGAGGATAATCCTGAAGGCTCTTGGTAGGAATACGATCATGGTTATTCCAGCATGCTGTACAGCCGTGATAGAGAGCTGGTATCCAAAAACGTCCTTCGATATCCCGATTCTGAACATAGCCTTCGAGGCATCCGCTGCGGCTGCGAGCGGTATAGTGTCTGCACTCAAGAAATTGGGTAGAGAGAAGACGAATGTGGTGGTATGGGCTGGCGATGGGGGAACATATGATATAGGTTTGCAGGCGATGTCTGGAGCATTCGAGAGGGAGACGGATTTCATCTACATATGTTACAACAATCAGATATACTCGAATACCGGAATCCAGAGAAGTGGCGCAACCCCTTATGGAGCATGGACCACCACGACGGTTGGAGGCAAGAAAGAGGTTCCAAAGGATATGGGTGCGATAGTGAGAGCACATCATATCCCGTATGTTGCGACTGCAAGCATATCCTATCCAGAGGATCTTTACAGAAAGGTGATGAAGGCGAAGCAGATAAGGGGACCAAAATACATAGAGATCCTGACACCCTGCCCACCGGGATGGAGGTTCAGCATGGATATGACCATAGAGATGGGAAGGCTCGCTGTCGAAACCGGAGTCTGGCCACTCTACGAGTATGAGAACGAAAGAATGATCTTCAATGGGATAAGCAAGGCAATAATAGAGGGCAAATACAAGAGAAAGCCCGTGGATGAGTGGCTCAAGCTCCAGGGCAGGTTCTCCCATCTGTTCAAACCGAAGAGGGACGAGGAGAGGATTCGGAGATTCCAGGAGTACGTTGATGAGATGTGGGAGAGGTTCAAGAGAATGATAACCCCTGACTGAAAACCTATATAAGGTTGTGAGGGATACGATTTTTCGGAGCGGTAAGAGGGATATGAAGGGAGAAGGTGATAGACCACCTAATAGGATGCTGAACACAAGCTTGAGGCAGGGATGCTATGGAGATGGCAAAGAAGATTCCAGTCTCTATTCCAGCCATCTCCATAGCCAGGAGTATATTGGGTAGAGATCTCGCGGAAAGCCTGTTCTCCCTTTTCCTCTGCACCGTTGGCGACCTCTTCACTGGTATAGCGATGGGCATCTTTACAGGATATCTGGAGATGCTACCGGCGCTCCTTATCTTGATCCCTCCAACCATAGGTATGAGGGGAAATATCTTTGCATCCCTCGGATCCAGGCTCGGAACCTATCTTCATACCGGAGAGATCAGCCCGAGCTTCAAGATGAATCCCTTGCTCTCCCAGAACATCTACTCATCGATGGCATTGACAGGTATAAGCGGTATCCTCCTCGGGTTCCTCTCCACCCTCGTATCACATCTCCTGGGGATGAAGGCAAGCATCTATGATATGGTGCTCATCTCCATAATCGCCGGCATCCTATCGGCGATCGTGATGCTACTCTTCACCTTCATCATAGCATTCCTGTCTTTCAGGAAAGGATGGGATCCAGATAATACGACGGCACCCCTCATAACCCTGATAGGGGACATGGTTACGCTACCCTTCCTATTCCTCTCATTCCTGGTCATCCAGGGATTATCCATCCTGGCGAAGCAATCCCTGTTCATCGCATCCCTGCTGACCATTCTCATCGTACCGGCGATCTATCCAAGGAAGGAGAGAGAGGTTTATGCCAGGATCATGAGAGAGAGCTTACCGATACTCTCCGTTTGTGGAATCCTTGGCACGGTATCTGGATTTGTGCTCACAACTAGGATCGAGGGCTTCATCTCGGTGCCGGGCTTACTGATACTCATACCTCCCTTTCTCGAGGACGGCGGAGCCATCGGAAGTATACTCGCATCCAGGCTCTCCTCCGCCCTGCATCTGGGTCATCTCGAGTACGAGAAGTTTGCATCGAGATCTGTTCTCAGGCTCTTTGCCCTTTCCCACACCCTCTCCATCTTCGTTTTCTCACTGGTTGCGGTATTTGGCTATGCCTCAGCCTTTCTCTTGGGGATAAGGACTCTTCCCTTTCCCTGTATCCTTCTGGCATCAGTTATGGCTGGAGAACTGCTCACCCTGATTGTAAATCTTGTAACCTACTATGTCGCGATAAGATCCTTCAAGATAGGTATGGATCCGGATAATGTTACTATACCGATAATAACCAGTACCGTAGACCTCATGGGATCGATGTGCTTCGTTGGTATCCTCGTGCTGTTGGGAATGGTATAAAAGTAGAAATACCATGAAAATATTGAAGAGATAGAGATGAGGAAGCTGAGGATACTGGGCAGGCTCCAGAAAACCCCAAGGTGGAGGCAGGTAGAGTTTGAGGGCGTTGAATACAAAGCCCTATCAATAAAGGACATCCTCACCGAGATGAAGAACATCTCCGAGCTGATAGTCGATCTCGCTTACTCAGCTCTCATCCTGCAGGACGAGGATATAGCTGAGGAGGTGAAGTATCTCGAGACTAGGATGGATCACCTGAACTACGAGATAAGATTGATAGCCATGATGGCTGCAAGGACGAAGGAGGATGCGGAGAAGCTAACCGGTATCTTGCAGGTTGCTGAGGCTGCGGAGACGCTCTCAAATGCAGCCGGAGACATCGTCAAGATACTGTCTCTAGGGAAGGATAAGATAAGGTTTCTATCGAAGATGCTCAGGGAGGCTGAGGAGAAGATATTCAGGTTGAAGATACCGGAGGGATCGCCCGCAAAGGATAGATGCATAGGGGATCTGAGGATAGAGAGCGAGACCGGCGTCAGGATCATAGCCATAAGGAGGAAGGATTTCTGGATCTATGATCCAGATGGAGATACCGTGCTCAAGGAAGGGGATATCCTCATCCTGAGGGGCGACGAGGAGGGTTACAAGAACCTTAGGAAGTTTGTGAAGGGTGAGAGGGAATGGCTAGGGTAAAAAGGGAGGTTGATCTGGAAGATCTTATCCTGGAGGTCAAGGATAAATCAGAGCTCATGGTTGATCTCGCCTATTCATCCCTGATCTATGATAACAGGAGGATAGCGGAGGAGGTCTATGATCTCGAGGATTACGTCGATTCCCTCCATCAGACGGTTTACAGGCTTATCCTGAATAAACTGAGGAAGGGAGAGATAGGGGTTGATGAGTCCCTCATCCTGCTCCGCCTGGTTGATTCTGGTGAGCAGATAGCCGATGCTGCAAGAGAGATAGCGGATGTTGAGCTCAGGGATGTCGAGCTTCATCCAATCTTAAGGGAGAGCATAAGGGAGTCCGATACCGTCTTCAGCAGGGTAGAAGTATCGAGCGACTCGATACTCTGCAACAAGACCCTTGGAGAGATAAAGCTGGCAAGCAAGACCGGAATGACCGTGATAGCTATAAGGAGAGGGGACAGATGGAAGTATGGACCGGGCGGAGATACCAAGATAATGGCTGGAGATATTCTATTTGCGAAGGGACCGGAGGATGGGGAGAAAGAGCTAGTTGAGCTTGCAAGTGGCAGAAAGAAAAAGATCTAGTCCAGGAATCTGGCTCCTTCTGGATCAACCCTGGCTCTGTAAACCTTGCCGAAGTTGGACAGCACCTCCATAAGCTTGTCAGGATCTCCGATGGCGAATACCGAATTTCCGATCATACACATGGATGCTTTACCGAATATGCTCACCGCATCAACCGCCCTCTCCACCTCCTTGCTTGCGAGATCCGTGGATCTCATGAACTCCCGGGAGAGATCGAAGAGCCTCTCGACGGAGGGGTTATCGATGAGCGATGATAGGCAGTATTTTCCATACTTGCTTATCCTCCTTCTCACCCTCTCATCCCCGAGAACCTTCCTGGTATCTATCTCCCTTCCGACGATGCACACCACGACCTCAAAATCTCCGGGTATATGCTCTATCAATCCCCAAGGTGGGAGACCCGGGCTCCTTCTTATCTCTATACCACCGAACGCCTGGCTGATCACGTCTCCAAGCCCTGTTCCGCACATAACATCTGCCAGATGAGCATTCTTTATAGCTGTTAACCTGTCAAGACCCATCAGCTTGGAGAGAGCCAGGCTCGCTCCCAAGGCACCGGCACCGCTCATTCCAAAACCTTGAGATGTTGGGAGATCCTGTTCTATCTCAACCCTCACCTTATAATGCTCCTTCCCGATCATATTTCTGATAGCTGTTAATGTCGTGATCGCCTTGGATCTCTTGCCATTTATGAAAACCTCTATATCCTGTTCCCTGGATCTGCGGAGGTAAACCTTAACCTTGCTTCCCAGCGTTATGGAGAAACCGGCTCCCCTCGATCCGGTCTTCAGGGGATCGCTATCGTAGTGGGGATCGAAGAAAGCGGTTATATGGGCGGGAACGAAAACCCTCGGACTCTCCTCCATTCATCTCACCATCTCATCGATGATGTATCTAGATAGAATCCTTTTATCCCCCTCAAATCTGCTCACCCTTCCATCCCTGAATATCCATATCGTCGTTTTCTCCTCACCGAAAGACGTCAGGAGGTTTCCAACAACCATGTGATAATCCTTCACCATCTCCTCGCATCTCGATATGAGCTCATCCTCCTTTTCTTCTGCCTTGAAAGCCACTATCTTGCTCCTGCCCGCTCTCTTTATTTCCTCCAAGATGTTTGGCGCGGGATCCATATCTATGGTGAGACCCTTTATACCGGACGGAATCTTTCCATCCATAGCCCTTGGTATGTAATTTGAAAGGGCTGCGCAGACTATCACGAAATCAAAACCCTTCACATCCTTTAGCATTCCCAGAAGATCCCCAACCCCTTCAAACTTCCTGCTGGGTATGAAAGGAGGTATCCTCACCCTCATCCATCCATGCCAGAGCTCAACGTATGCTCCCCTCTCAAAAGCCTCTCTGGCCAGCTCCACCGCGAACCTTCCGGAACTCCTGTTGGTCAAGACTCTGATATCATCTATCCTTTCTGCGCTCGCTCCACCTATTATCAAGACCTTCCTTCCTTCGAGATCATTCTCCCTCAAAACCCTTATAACGTTCTCGAGGATGGTCTCCCTTTCCGGAATCTTTGCTCTGTCTCCCTCGATCCTCGGCTCCAGAAAGATGATACCTTTCTTTTTTAATCTCTCCATATTATCCTTCACGCCCTCAAGCAGGGATAGATGCATGGCGGGAACCATGATGATGGGCTTACCCTTTCCCATCGCGGATACCACGCAGGTGGTTACTGGGTTATCCGCTATACCAAAGGCAACCTTTGATATGGTATTTGCGGTGCATGGAGAAACGATGAGCAGATCAGAATCCCCGCACAGGGTTAGATGCTCAACCTCTCCGCTCAGGGATGTTACAACCTTGTTTCCGGATGCGAACTCGAAGAGATCTGGATGCAAGAACTTCGTGGAAGATTCAGTCATGAAGACGTGTACATCGGCTCCATGCTTTATCAGATCCCTGCAGAGGTAGAAGGATTCAATGCACGCAATACTACCGGTAACACAGAGGCATATCTTCTTACCCTTTAGCTCCTCTCCCCTTTCGAACCTTATTTCCTCGGACGGGTGCATACCTATCTGACGACCATTACGGAGCAGTAGGCATGCCTCACCACTTTATCGGTCACACTTCCTATCAGGAACCTGCCTTCTTTACCATAGCCCTTGTATCCCACAACTATGAGGTCACACCCCCTGCTCTTAGCAGTAACCAAGATCTCATCCGCGGGATCTCCGGTCTCAACCAGGGTCTCTATCCTTGCCACCTTATCCTCCAACCTCCTCGCCGCCTCCCTCAGGGTTTCCTCTGCCCTTTCCTTGAAGGAGCTCTCCTTTGCCACCGAACTCAGATCGATAGTCGGTAATAGCATCTTCGTGAACGTTGAGTAGAGGAGCTCTGCCGGGATAACTGTTAGCAGGATGATCTCATCTTCCTTCTTAGCCATCTCCCCGACGACCTCTATGGCTCTCTTGGAGGAGTCGGAGCCATCGTATGCTATCAGTATCTTCATGTTGTGGAAATTGGTTTCTTCACCTAAATACTTTGTCATCTAGTTCACATCTATCCTCCTGAAGATCAAGATTGCCAAAAGGAGCGTGACGAACAGGAAGAGAAACGCAGAGATGATGGCCTCTTCAGGTGTTACAATACCTCCTTTACAGGGAGGCTGAAGTATGCAGTAGTTCGCGGATAGGTAATGATCTGGAGAGATGAGGTACGCCAGCTTGAGGCACCAGGAATCTTCGAGACCTTTCAGATAGAAGGAGAGAAGGAGTATCATGGGATAGATGATACTGAGACCAAACCATCCAACCAGGAGAGAGAGTATCAGGGACATGGAAGATGATCTCGATACCACCGAGAAGAGCATGGATAGAGAGATGTAGCACGATGCGGTTAGCAGAACGATACCGAGATAGATGTAGGATCTACCAATCTCGCTCGCGGAAGGAAAACCATGATGCAGGGAGAAAATAAGCAATCCCAGGGTTGTCACCGGAAAAACAACCAAGCCAACAATTGATAAGGCGCCGAGGAACTTTCCAAGGATTACCTCCTCCCTCGTCACCGGTTTGGATAGTAGCAAGTAAATCGATCTGCTCATCCTCTCTCTAGTTACAAGATCATGGGAGATGGCTATGGGCAGGATGACGTAGAACAGAGAAGAAAACTTATGGGATTGTCCGATGACGGATAGAAAATCTTTGAGAGAACACAAGGATGATAAGATATAAGCGGTCGCAAGGAATGCAAAGGAGTACAGCCCGCCGATAATGATGAGCCTCTTTGTTC
>QMTN01000014.1 GCA_003651105.1 Thermoplasmata archaeon | reverse complement strand
TTCGAGTTCAGGCTCAGGATAAAGGAGATAAAAGATTGGAGGCAGGGCGTGAGAGATTTTGTATCGAAAAAACTTCCCAAAGAAGCAAAAATCGAGGATCCCTACCGGATTTTCCTGAAAGGGAAGAATGCGCTGTGGAGATCCTTCGATTCCCTGACGGGAACATTTCTACAGCTTCCATGGAGCAGGGCTCCTGGCTTCGTTTTCGTCAACTCAAGCTACTCTCTCCCATCGTTCGATGCGGTGAGGTTGCACTATTTCGAGAGATGGTTCAGAGAGAGTGGGGATGAGGATTTCAAGGAGTGGAGCAATAAGTTGAGAGATATCTTCAAGAACCCGAGGCTTTACAAGAGAGGCCTGAGGAAAGGTAGGGGGATAATCTGGTACAATATGACGAACCTGGCAGGAGATGATCTTGAAGGATTCTTTTACATGGATTGCGGTTACTCTGGCTATCCGGGCGGGCAGGCGACTATAGCTTTTCATTTGCTCAGGTTTCTCGAGATGGAAAAGGATGAGGAGCTGGATCGGTTAGTTAGAGAGTCTCTCGATTACATCGCTTCCACCCAGAAGGAGAACGGATCATGGCCCATGGCGATAAGACAGGAGGGTTTCATAAGGTTCAGGCCAGAGGATCTTGAGAGATTCGAGACGCATGGCGGAACCGCAGAATGTGTCAGGGCTTTGCTCCTCGGTTACAGGAGGTTCGGGGATGGGGAAATGCTCGAGAGGGCGTTGAGGGGTCTGAATTATCTGGATACAGAATATCCGGTTTGCTATCACGGTCTAAGGGATATAGGTATAAGGGAAGCCGAAGCATTCTCAGCTATCGCGGTGATGGAAGCATTCATGGATGCCTTCGAGGTCCTTGGAAAAAGGGATTACCTTGAAAGGGCGCTGACCTATGCTTACTACGCGCTGACATGGTTCTATTTCTATGATACCAAGCAGATGGAGCTATCGTTCAACTTCCATCCGATATCGGAATCCATAACACCGAGGATATCGCCATACGAAAGCCTTCTCCTGGTATCAACCTACAATAGGCTCAGCAAGCTATCTGGAGACCCTTTCTGGAAGGATATTGCCAAGATTCTCTTTGTCAGGACCATCAGATGGATCAGCGAGAACGGTGGCATATGTGAGGGTATCTTTCCGAGGTTTTCCGATGGTCTGGAACCTCTCCCGATGGAGCAGACCTTCGCAACGGTGGAGCTGATGAACGCATCGACCAACTTCTTCAGATTTCAGGATAAAAGGGATGAACATGAGAAGGATATTGAGGAAGAGGATAAGGATATCGAGTTTGTGATCCGCGATGGCAAGAAGTTGATCCTTCTCTTGAGAGATAGGGAGAAGCTGGTGTTCGATGTTGAGAAATTCAGGATCGAGCCCATAGATGGAGTGCAGATGAGTGAGCATGGGATCTTCTTTTCATTCTTTGATCCATACTCCCTCTCGAGCTCGATCAAGCGAAGGATCAAGAGGTTTCTCAGGGGGAGGTACGGTAAGTTCTTACTCGGCTTATCAGAGGTGAAGAGCTTCATCTGGGGTGTGAGGGAACCAAGGATCGTGAGGAAACCGAAGGTGTATCCCCTTGAGAAGGTGAAGAAGAAAAGGTTTAGTGTTGAGATCGAGAAGAATAACACCGCAAAGATCTACTATCAGACAAGCTTGCACAGGATAGAGAGTAGAATCAGGGCCCTGCGTGAGAACGGAAAGATCCGTGTGCTCTTTGATCCACTTATCATAAAGGTTCTAGGTCACGACCTATCTTGCAAGAAGGTGCTCTTTCCGGTGATAGAAGGGAAGCCGGAGAGAGTGGAGGGAAGGAAGATCGTTTTCAAGGGTTTCTCTGTATTCGCGAGCAGTGGAAGGGTCATGGTAACCGAGGGTTTCACCGCAGTGGATCAGACCCTTTCAACCAACTGGACCCATGGTGGCATCTACAAAGGTGCCTTGGGAATAGAGATCGACGCGGAATAAAAAGAAATGTTTAAATACCGAGGAACTTTCCACCTTTGCTTAACCATGGGGTGAGGAGATGACCGAGTTTCTATGGTACTGGGAGAATGGTAGCGTAAGATTCTATACCAGGAAGAGAGAGGTGGCCGAAGAAGCGATGAGGAGAGGTCTTCTCATCTTTGGAAAAAGGGTGAAACCAAGGATCTTCTCTGGAAGGAAATAGCATCGGAACATTTTTACCTGTGATCACGTTACCCTTAACACATGGATATATACGATTACAAGAGTTTACTCAAGAGATTGCAAGAAGACGAGAGTTTGAAGAGACTGGAGGACAGAGAGAGGTTCGTCATACCAAAGGTGGATGTGGTCTATGAGGGCAGAACGACCATCCTCAGGAACTTTGAAAAGATCCTCTCCGCTCTGAACAGGGATGCGGATCATCTCCTGAAATTCTTTTTAAAAGAGCTGGGGACAGCCGGAGAGAAGGATGGACCGAGAGCCATCTTTCAGGGTAAGATACCTGCCCATCAGATACAGAGTAAGCTGGAAGATTACGTGGAGATCTTTGTGCTCTGTCAGGAATGCGGTAGACCGGATACCCATCTCATAAAGAAGGATAGATTGCTCCTGGTGAGATGCGACGCCTGCGGAGCCATAAGGAGTGTAACCACGAGGAAGAAGAGGGGTTTGACGGAAAAGGAGGTGCTGGAAGAGGGGAAGGTGTACGAGGTCGTTATCAGCGATATAGGCAAGAAAGGAGATGGTATCGCGCACTACGGAAGGTATACCATCTATGTACCTAACGCGGTCAGGGGATCCAAGGTCAAGGTTAAGATAGAGAAGATATCCGGTACCCTCGCCTTTGCAAGACTGGTGGAGTAGACCAAATCGAAAGTTATTTAAATCGATTTACATATTCAAGTCTACACTTGTCAGACAAAAGATGACGTTTGTCCTAAAATGGATGACAAAATACGGGCAAGCGTCATCTGTTTGGAGGACAGGTGAGGAGAGAAGATGGAGACCGTTCGCATAACCGTCCGCCTTCCCCTGCACCTTGTCAATGCAGTAGATGCGCTGACCGGAATAGGGGCATACACCACGAGATCAGAGGTTGTGAGGCATGCCCTTGTGGATTTTATAGAAAAGCATTCAGATGAGATCAGGGACATGGTGGAGAAGATAAAGAAGGTGCAGGAGATAAAAGCGACGGTCTCCGAGATAGAGGAATACGCAAAGAAATAGGCTTATCGCTAGGAAGGGATGGGGTGCTTGAAGGGTGCTCCCCAGCACCCTTCACCAACTACCAGGAGGGATTAAGAAGTATGGTTGGAGAAGGAATGGGTCAATCCCTGATTGAAAACGCTATAGCCCACATGAAGCAGGAAAGAGCAAGAATGGAGAAGAGGGACGAGCTCTTTGGAGAGCCTCAGATCGTGATTGTCGGATGCGGAGGAGCGGGTGGAAATACGATAACCAGACTGCAAAGATTGGGCGTTAAAGGTGCGAAGACCATAGCCATAAACACCGACAAGCAGGACCTGGATCTGGTTGAGGCGGATGAGAAGTTGCTCATTGGTAAGAGCATAACGAGGGGACTGGGAGCGGGTGGATATCCTGAGGTTGGAGAAAGATGTGCCAGGGAATCTGCGAGAGAGATCGAGGAACTCCTGCAGGGAGCGGATCTGGTCTTCATAACCGCTGGAATGGGAGGAGGAACCGGAACCGGAGCATCTCCGATCGTTGCAGAGATAGCAAAGAAGCAGAATGCCATAGTTGTAGGAATGGTATCGACACCTTTCAATGTGGAGAGAGCGAGGCTGATCAAGGCGGATGAAGGTCTGGATAAGCTGAGGAAGAAGGCGGATAGTGTGGTTGTTCTGGATAATAACAAGCTTTTGGAATTCGTTCCAAACCTGCCCATAGATCAGGCATTCTCTGTCATGGATCAGCTCATAGCTGAAACCGTCAAGGGAATAACGGAAACCATCACCCTGCCTTCCCTCATCAATCTGGATTATGCCGATGTCAGAACCATAATGGAATCTGGAGGATTATCAGTGATGCTGTGGGGAGAGGCAGATATGGATGCAGGGGTTGATGCCATAGTGAAGGAGGCCCTGAATCATCCACTGCTGAACGTGGATTACACCGGAGCAAACGGCGCCCTGATCCATATAACCGGGGGTCCGAACATGACCCTGAAGTATGTCCAGGAAGTGGCTGAAAAGCTGACAGCTGATCTCGATACCCATGCGAATGTCATACTCGGAGCAAGAGTTCTGCCAGAGTTCGAGAACAAGTGCAGGGTGATGGCGATAATGACCGGTGTTCAGTCTCCAAATATCCTGGGTCCCTCGACTGGAATCCAATCGAGAACCCTACCGGATAAGAAACTTAACATAGACTTCATTCGCTAACCTTCTCTCCTTATTTTTGTTCCCCTGAATTTCTCACGCCGAATAGCTCTGCCGAGATTCTCGAGATCCTTTCCATTCAGAACAATAACATCAAATCCAGATCTCTTTATCACTTCCACAGCAGGTCCATCTATTATAACCTTATCGCCTGCCCTAGTCCAGGGTTTCTTGCATATTTCCTGCAGTTTATCCACGCTAACCTCCCCAAAGAGCCTCGCATCCGGATGCATCTTTGGATCCTTATCATAGATCCCATCAACATCTGTTGCTATGATCAAGAGGTCGGCAGATATCTTTTCTGCCAGCTCAGCAGCTACTGTATCTGTACTGTGACCGGGTGTTGTACCTCCCATAACCACTAGACCCTTATCAAGCTTCACCGCATCCTCGACGCTCCTCGGTATCTCTTCATTTGCACCGAGTATGGATGAGACGAGCTTTGCATTCAGTCTGGTCGCAAAAATCCCTATCCAATCCAGGATCTCCTCTTTAAGGCCGAGCTTCCTTCCGAAATCGATATACTTTCTTGCAATCTCCCCACCACCCACAACAACATATATCCTGTGATCCTTCGATAGATCTTTCAAGAAACGTTTCAACCTCTCGAAATAATCTTCATCGAAATCGATCAGGGAGCCACCCAGAGCTATCACCAGCTTCATGGTCATCTCCTCATGCAACCTCCGGCCCCTCTTCCTTTGGGGGCTTCCCTATCTTTATCTGAGGAAATGGTATGGGTGGAGGGAGGTTCAGATCCCTTGCTATGAAAACAGCCTCGGTAAGGCATGCATGGATTATGGCATTGTGAATAACCGTCGCCAAACGATCCGGCATCTTTCTCGATGTCCTCCACATCTCCGCAACCTTCCTAGCCTCTCTATCCTCTATCACCAAGTTTCCCTCCATCCTTATCATGCCAACCGATCCATAATTGGCTGTATACTGAAACTCAACAGACGATGTCTTGTTCTTGCTGGGAGATATGTTCAGCACCGTGATGTTGTGGTCTATCCTGAGGGGTTGAGGAACCTTATCCGGCTCCGTGTATCTTCTTGCTTCGATGGATTTCAGCCTTATCATCTTCACCGGCATGTTCTATGGAATGAGCTTGCGGGTTTTTAATCCTTTACAGAAAAGTAAATAAATGCTCTCTCGGTTAAAAGACCTGGAGAGACATGAGGTATGCTGAATTAGTTGTGATGCTAGCCATCATCGCATCTGCTATCCCCGGATACTCGATGATCATAGAGAGCCATGATATCTCAATAAAGAGGATCAGCGAAGGGTTCAGGGTTCTGGAGGAGATGGAGGTTGTGAAGGCAAATGAGACCATCCTGCTGGTATGGATACAGGGAGAGGCGGAGGATGTAGCTATAAAGGTGAATGGAAGCGAGGCGAACTTCTCGAGATCAGGTGAGGTCTATGGTGTAGAGCTGGGTAACCTCACAAGGGCTCATGTTGAGATAGATTATCTACTGCCAAAGGAAACCCAGAACTTCTTTAAAAAGATCCTTCAGCCATGCAAGAAGATTATTATTAAATTGGATGGCAACAGGGTTTACGAGGGAGTGAACCTGAGCGAGGGATGCTCACTGAGTTTCTCGATAAAGGAGAGGGTGATCGAGAGGATAAACTACTACATGTACACCACCCTGATTCTCATTCTCATCCTGATCATCATTTTAGCATATTCTGCCAGAAAGAGAAGGACCGGGAAAGTGGTGACCGAGGATCCAGATGTTCTGAAGGTGAAGAAGGATCTGCTCATGAATGTTCTCAAGGAGATAGAGAAGAGGCACAGATCAAAGGAAATGAGCGACGAGGTTTACAATCGATTGAAGGAAGAGTTCAAGAGAGAGACCGTAAACATCGTCAGAAGACTCGAGGAGATGGAAAAGAGCTAGAACAGGCTCTTCTGCTCCACCCTTTTGGGAATCTTCCGGTGCAGTCTATCTATCCTTTCTCCTTTCAGGATCCTGTTGGCTATCTCCTCATCCTCCACCAGATACAGAACCTCTTCCCTGCTCAGTTCCAGGACCTCCCTCAGCCTGATGGCTAGATCCTCATCGCTCCTCATCATCTTGCATATCTGATCAAAGAACTCGTTCACCTTCTTCTTTGAACAGTGGGTGAGTCTCGATATCTTCTCTATGATGTTCGCTCTGATATCCCTCCTTTCCTTTGATGCCTTCATCTCTATCAGCCACGATGGAAAGCTGTACCTCGGCTGGATGGGATAGAACCTCTTCTTTGCGGTCGCAACCCCGCCGGTCATGAGATCTTGGGCATACCTCCACAGGGCAAACGACCTGGTTCTCCTGGCTCTGCCAAGGAAAACATCCGCCCTGGAAAGCATATCATAAGCGTTGCTGAGATCGATCGCATCCAGATACTCGTAGGGCACATTCTCGGAAACCCAGAGGATGAGGTTCTCTGGATCCTCGTCCAGATCCCTGACGGATCTGGATATGCTCGCGATATTTCTTGTCTTGAAAATCTCCCTCAGAACATCGAAGACGTTCTGCTCCCTGTCCCTGTAGCTGAGAGCCTTAAGATCTTCCTTACCGACATTCTTCCTTCCAGCAGATACCACCTGCAGATCTCTGATAGCGGATCTTATATCCCCCTTGCACCTCTCAGCCAGATAAGTCAGGACATCGTTATCTACACTTATACCCTCGGATCTCGCGATCTTCCTGAGGTAGTTCACTATCTCCCCTATCCTTATCTTCCTCTCATCAAACCTCACTATTTCGCACAGATCCTTGAGAGGCTCACCACCTCTCAGGAGCTCGCGCAGATCGTTTGCTATCAGGATGATGGGCTGTCTGGTTGATCTCAGTATCTCAATGATTGCCTTCTTTCCACCCTTATCAAGCAGATCCCCGGAGGTATCATCGCCGGATCTCCTCTCATAAAGGTTATCGGCCTCATCGAGTATGATGAGCTTCCTTCCGCCTCCAGAGGAGCCAAGATACTCTCCGGAATCCGAGAAGGTCTCATTGATGGCTCCACTACCAGCTATCTTCTTTATGTTCTCTGCATTCCTCACATCCGATGCATTCATCTCTATAG
>QMTN01000013.1 GCA_003651105.1 Thermoplasmata archaeon | reverse complement strand
CCCTCAGACTCTGCTTCACCTCCTCCAATCCTCCTATATCATCCCACCGCACATTGGGCGACTCTATCACCACCTCCCTCAAGGCTGAAGGCGTCATCGATTTGAAGGCGTCATAGAAGTCCTTATCCGTAACCTCAAGCTTCTCCATGACCTCCGCGGGTATCTCTTCTGCATCCAGATCTATTTCCGGGAGTATTCTTCTCAGAGCCCTCATCGCAGCCTCTTTGCAGAGCGCAGATAGGTCTGCTCCGGAAAAGCCATGGGTAAGCTCAGCCCATCTTTCAAGGTCCACGTCCTTCGCCAGTGGCATCCCTCTGGTATGGATCTCGAGGATCTCCTTCCTTCCCTTTTTATCGGGTATACCGATCTCTATCTCTCTATCAAACCTTCCCGGCCTCCTCAGGGCGGGATCTATGGCGTTCACCCTGTTCGTAGCCCCTATGACAACCACCTTACCCCTCTCCTCCAATCCATCCATCAGCGCCAGCAACTGCGCGACAACCCTTCTCTCAACCTCCCCGGTTACCTCCTCCCTCTTTGGAGCGATCGAGTCTATCTCATCGATAAAGATTATAGAAGGGGCATTCTCTATGGCTTCCTTGAATATCCTCCTAAGGTTCTCCTCGCTCTCTCCATAGTACTTGCTCATTATCTCTGGTCCACTTAGGGAGTAGAAGTTCGCGTTGGTCTCGTTTGCAACAGCCTTCGCGAGCAAGGTTTTTCCAGTTCCAGGTGGACCGTAGAGCAAGATCCCTTTCGGAGCCTCTATACCCAGTTTCTCAAACAGCTCGGGATGCTTCAGGGGTAGCTCGACCATCTCCCTGATCTGTTTTATCGCCTCATCCAGCCCTCCTATATCTTCGTAGGTAACCCTGGGTATCCTCAGCTCCTCCTTTGCAACCTTTCCGCTCAGGCTGATCTTTGTTGTCAATCCTATGATGACGGCATCGGATGGCGGAGATATACCTGTAACCATGAGGTCGATCTGCCTGCCCATTATGTTTATGGTAATCCTGTCGCCCTTGGTGACAACCCTGCCCTCCAGTACGCTGGTCAGGTATTCCTCTATACCCGTTATCCTTATCTCCTCTGTTGGGGTCAGGGTAACCTTTTCAGCGGTCTTTGCTACAGCCTTCCTGACCTTGACCTTATCATCTATACCAACGCCCGCGTTCTTCCTCGTCACACCATCTATCCTTATTATCTCCCTGCCTATATCCTCCGCATAGCCCGGCCAGTAGATGCAGGCTGTCTTCTTCTTACCCTCTATCAGCACCACGTCGCCTGGCGTTAATTTCATCTCTCTAGCTACATCCGGGTCTATCCTCGCTATGCCCCTGCCTACATCCCTCGACTTCGCCTCCTCAACCTTCAGGATCCATTCTTTCCCCTTTTCCATAAGAAAAAATGAGGGATCAGCTGATCTTTATCTTCTTGCCCCTGCCCTTCGGTTTCACCTTCTTGAGCTGGATATCCAGCACGCCGTTGTTGTAACTCGCCTTAGCTGAGTCCGGATCGACCTCGGCTGGCAGGCTTATCTCCTTGTAATACTTCCTGTCCTTTCCCTCCACCTTTATTATCAGGGTATCTCCGGTAACCTCTAGGTCTATATCTTCCTTCTTCACACCCGGAACCTCCGCGGTCACCTGAACCTCTTCATCAGTCTCCTGAACATCAACCAGGGGTTCCCTGCTTCCAGGTATCTCCTCCGCACCCGCATGGGGTATGTTGCCGAATTCCTGGAATACCGGCTTTCCATCCGGTCCTATCCTGAAGCTCCATCCATAGATGTATGGCCCTCCTTCCTTCGGCTCCTGGAGCTTTCCGCTGACTGCATCTCTTATTATCCTGTTCATCCTTCTCCTCATATCCCTGAAGTACTCATCGAACTCATCGAAGATGCTTTCCCATCTCCTTGACCAGAAGTCATCAAAGATATCGTCGAACCAGTCGTCCCTGTCCCTTCCAAAGGGAAACCTTCTCTTCACCATCTCTCAACCCCCTGTTCAATGTAAATAGACAAGATCTTCTATATAAAAATTTCGGTCAGATTTTTGGGTCAATCGGAAGGGCTTATGGCGTGCGTTAATTTTATAGAAGGAAAATGAATCAAGATTCGGGTGGTTCCATGGAGATAACAGAGATGAGGGAGTGGGAGAGGATATCCGCGCACTCCCACATCCTGGGACTCGGCTTGGACGAGAATTACAAGGCTCTGAGGAAGGCTGATGGAATGGTTGGCCAGATAGAGGCAAGGGAAGCGGCTGGCATAGTGGTCAGGATGATAAAGGAGGGAAAATTTGCGGGAAACGCGGTACTTATAGCTGGACCGCCTGGAAGCGGAAAGACCGCCCTAGCCATAGGTATAGCAAAGGAATTGGGAAAGGATGTTCCGTTCGTTCATATAGCTGGTAGCGAGATTTACAGCACAGAGATAAAGAAGACCGAGTTTCTGACCCAGACCTTGAGAAGAGCTATAGGTGTGAGGATCAGGGAGATGAGAAAGATCTATGAGGGAAAGATAGAGAGCCTGGATATCGATTATGTCCAGCATCCGTACAATCCGTACCAGAAGATACCCTCATCCGCGGTGGTGACGCTCAGAACAAAGGATGAGAAGAAGAGGCTCAAGATGGATCAATCTTTTGCCATCCAGATCCTGCAACAAGGTATCGAGGGAGGGGACATAATCCAGATAGATGTTGATAGTGGAAGGGTTGTCAAGGTTGGAATGTCTAAGGAAAGTGCAAAGGAGAAGGGTTATGATCTATCCTATGATAGAGTGATAGATATGCCGAGCGGACCCATCGTCAAGGAAAAGGAATTCGTCTATACCCTGACCCTGAATGATCTGGATATGATGAGATCCAGATCTGGAATGGATATAGCCTCTCTCCTTTTCGGATTCTCTGAAAGGAAGGAGATAGGAGAGGAGGTGAGGAAGAGGGTTGACGAGGAGGTGAAGGAGCTTGTCGAAGAGGGGAGGGCGGAGCTCATTCCGGGGGTTCTCTTCATCGATGAGTGTTCCATGCTGGATATAGAGACCTACGCCTTCCTCAACAAGGCGATGGAGCAGGAGCTATCTCCAATAATAATCTTTGCAACGAATAGAGGGATAACGACGGTGAGGGGAACGGATATGAAATCCCCGTTTGGTATGCCACTTGATCTACTGGATAGACTTCTGGTGATAACGACCAAGAAGTATGATAAGGAGGATATGAGGGATATCATTCTAGCGAGGGCGCAGAAGGAAGGTATAAAGATAAGCGGTGATGCGCTGGATTACCTGGTAGATATCGGCTCGAGATCTTCCCTCAGGTATGCGGTTCAGTTACTAGTACCAGCCTGGGAGATAGCAAAGAAGGAGGAAATAAGGAAGGAGCATATCGAGAGAGTATACAACCTGTTCTCGGATGTGAAGAGATCCGTCGATTACCTGCACAGGATGGAGAAGGAGATGATCTACAGCTGAGGGATAAGTTTAATAATCCTGTTCGTGATGGTAAGCTCATGGAAGAGATAGCCCTGATAGAGTTCAGGGATGTTGACCTCAGGGATGGCACCATAATAGCTGGCTTCCCATCCATAGGTCTTGTTAGCACGATAGCTGCGAATTATCTCATTGATGCGCTCGGTCTGAAGCAGGTCGGCGCGATGGAGTCGATGCACTTTCCAACCTTATCTGTTGTTCATTCTGCAGAACCCTTATCGCCTGTCAGAATCTATGCAGGAATGCCTGATAAGGGGAAGAAGATAGCCATCTTCGTATCAGAATTTAGACCAAAGCCAAATCTCATCTTTCCGATAGCCAGCAAGATAATGGAGTGGGCTGAAAAAAAGAGGTGCAGGCTCCTGATATCTCCCGAGGGGATGGTTGTTGAAGGAAAGGAAACAGAGGTCGTGAAAAAGGAGAAGGCGTACGCGATAGGATCAACCGATGAAGCCAGGAACATGCTGATCCAGAGGGGAATACCTCAGTTCAAGAGCGGTATCATAGCTGGGGTATCTGGAGTGTTGCTGAATAAGGGCAAACACAAGAACTTCAACGTCATCTCCATATTAGCTGAAGCCCATCCGAACTATCCAGATGCGCGCGCTGCCGCAGCTACTATAGAGGTCATCGCATCCCTCCTCGATCTCGAGATAAATGTTACGCCCCTTTACGAAGAGGCGGAGAGGATAGAACAGCACCTCCAGAGACTGCATAGGCAGGCGAAGCCGGTGGTTACCCAGGAGAGGGGTCTCGAGCCCATGTACGGATGATGATACCGAGGAGCCATCCGAGGTATAGGTCCCTCATGATAAGGGAAAAGCTGGCAGATGGTTTTAGAAGGGGTTTGGTCCATGAAACTGGACTAATAGCTCATGGGAGGGGGGAGGCCTTCGATTACCTCCTCGGTGAGAGAACCCTCGATATATCGCTCAAAGCTGAGAAGGTTGCGACCGCCCTGCTTCTCCTTGCAGAGAATCCGGTTATATCGGTGAATGGTAATACCGTTGCTCTGGCTGGAAGAGAGTGCGTGGAGCTTTCCAAGAAGATACCTGCCAAGATAGAGGTCAACCTGTTCCACAGATCCGAGGAAAGGGTGAGGAGGCTGGCTGAGGTACTCAGATCCTTTGGTGCCGAGGAGGTTCTTGGAGAGGATGCTGAGGAGAGGATAGAAGGATTGGATCATCCGAGGGGTATCTGCTCCAGAGATGGAATCTACAGCGCCGATGTTGTGCTCGTTCCCCTAGAGGATGGAGACAGATGCGAGGCCTTGATCAGGATGGGAAAGAAGGTGATAGCCATAGATCTGAATCCCCTATCGAGAACCTCCAGGACCGCAACCATAACCATAGTGGATAATGTCGTTAGAGCCATACCTAACATGGTGAGATGGGTTGATGAACTCAAGAGAGAGGATAGGGAGAGGCTTCATGAACTGGTGGACGGATGGGATAACGAGAAATACCTGAGGGAGGTGCTGAACCGGATTTCAAAAAGAATAAAATCGGATCAAGTCATTAGGCTGGATCATGAGCCCCTATAGGACGCATTACTCGAAGGAGCTGAATCAGGATTCTGATGGGAAGGAAGTGGTTGTTGCTGGATGGGTCGAGGATATAAGGAATCTTGGATCCATAGCCTTCATCATACTTAGAGACAGGCAGGGAACCTTGCAGATAACGACCTTCAAGAAGGAGCATCCAGAGGTTTTCAAGAAGCTGGTATCCCTGAGTAGGGAATCCGTGATCTCCGTCAGAGGGATATGCAGGGCAAACGAGAAGGTGAGGAATGGTTACGAGATCATACCAAAGGATGTGGAGATCCTGTCCAGGGCAGAAACACCTCTGCCGATGGGCATCGTCGATAAGGTTAATGTCGAGATGGATACCAGGCTGGATAACAGGTTCCTTGATCTCAGGAGAGAAGAGGTGAGGGCTATCTTTCTCATCAGGGACAAGATCATAGATTCCGCGAGGGAGTTTCTGAGGAAGGAGGGTTTCATAGAGGTACACACACCAAAGATCATATCGAGCGCATCAGAAGGTGGAACAAACCTGTTCAGGATCAAGTATTTTGAGAGAGATGCGTTCCTCGCCCAGTCTCCCCAGCTGTACAAGCAGATGCTCATGGCAACAGGCTTTGACAGGGTCTATGAGATAGGCTGGTACTTCAGGGCAGAGGAGCATAACACGAGGAGGCATCTTAACGAGTCGACAGCCATCGATGTTGAGATGGCGTTCATAGAAAACGAGGAGGATGTAATGAAGATCTTGGAGAGGATGATCCTCCATATCTGCAGGAAGATCGAGGGCATGGAAGAGCTATCTAGGCTCGGGATAGAGATAACCGCTCCCTCCCTGCCCCTTCCGAGGATTAGATACGATGAGGCTATCGATATGATCAGGAAGAAGGGATTGGAAATCGAATGGGGAAGTGATCTGGGAAGTGATGAGGAGAGGGCGGTGGGAGATGTGATGAAGGAGAGAGGAGTGAGCTTCTACTTCATAACCAAGTATCCTCTCGATGCAAAACCGTTTTATACCATGCCGGAAGGTAACCTGTCCAGATCCTTCGACCTATTCTGCAATGGTATAGAGATAGCTTCTGGAAGCCAGAGGATCCACGATCACGATCTCCTAGAAAAGAGGTTGAGAGAAGATGGCTTAGATCCGGATGATTTTAAAGCTTATCTGAAAGCATTCAGATACGGGATGCCACCCCATGGGGGATTTGGCATGGGAATAGAGAGGCTGGTTATGTCACTGCTCAATCTAAAGAATATCAGGGAATGTATCCTGTTCCCGAGGGACAGGAACAGGCTCACTCCCTGATCATCTGATTGTTATCGGGAATAAGGGGAATCTTGGCTTCTTCAGCTCGAAGTTCACCTCTATATCCTCTCCAGCCTTTGCCAGGATCTTCTTTACATCTGGTCTGTAACCATCCTTCACCGCAATCCCTATGTAACTGCCGGGCTTCACCTTTAGCTCGTAATATCCGGACTCGTTCGTCTTGGTTTGGTAAACAGGTTTCACTATACCGTATCTCGATGCTATCGATAACGCCATCGGTACCACGATCCTGCTCTTTATCTTGAATAGCATAACCCTTGCGCCTGGCAGGGGCTTGCGTAACTCGCCGGAAACCTCGAAGACTCTGCCGTGGATTATCGCAAGCTTTTCCTCGACCCTCCTCAGCTCGAAATTGATCTCCTTTTCCTCTCCTTCCTTCAGATAGACCTCTTTCCTTGCCTTTTCATACCCTCTCTTCGATACCTCCACCACGTATTTCCCTGCGGGCAGGATCAGCTCGTAGTATCCATCGTCTCCGGTGTAGGTTATGAACTCCCTCGCCTTCACCCTTGCACCTTTTATACCTTCTCCGCTCTCCGCATCTATGACCCTACCGTAGATCCTGCAGGGTTCCTTCTCTGGCAGGATGATGAAGCTTACGGTGTTGGATGTAATCCTAACATCTGATGAGAATATCTTGTACATCGCTGTTGCTCTGTAAGAACCTGGTATGTACTCGTATATCCCGTCCTCATCTCCAAAGCCCTTCCTCAGGTTAACGTTATCCTTCATCTCTTCGCCAGGCTTCAGAGAGATCGTTCTCGGTACGATGAGTGGAACGGGTCCTATGTAGTGGATCTTCCTTCCATCCGGCGTTAGAACGAAGATGTCGAGGGTAGAACCCAAGATGAACTCACTTACCTTTGCCTCCTTCTCGCCAACGTTCTTCAGAACAACCTCCACTTCCAGAGGTTCTTCATGGGAATAGACCTTCTTTGCCTTCAAGCTCAGTTTCAGAGAAATCTCTTCATGCAACTCCTCTATTGATACTATCTTGATCGGTAGCACCAAGGGTATCTTTGGTAGGCTCTCCCTTACCTTCGCAAGATCCTTCCATATTCCAGGGTGGAATGCCACGTATCCCTTGAATCTAACCCTCAGACCGTCCTTCTTGAACCTCTCCGGCAGGTTTACTGGATAGTATATCTTCCAGAGTCTTCCCGCAAAGTATGTTCCCCTATCACCGTATATCAGGTATATCTCCTTCACGCACTTTATGGTTCCAGTGTCCTCCACGATCTTCTTATGGGCTAAAGGTCTTGCCACAGCTACAGATCCTGCCACCAGAAGAAGGACAAGGCATACGCTCAGGATACCTATCCTCTTACTCATGGTACCACCATTTTATTTGTTGGTTCAATATAAAATTATACTCAATGGTTCTTAAATTTTTTGGAGTGCAGGGGACGAGATTCGAACTCGCGAACCCCTACGGGACGGGCCCCTCAAGCCCGCGCCTT
>QMTN01000012.1 GCA_003651105.1 Thermoplasmata archaeon | reverse complement strand
GGGTATACCCTGTGAGGTTGTGGAGATAATAGGAAGAACGGGGATGGCCGGCGAGGCGATCCAAGTCAAGGTCAGGGTTTTAGAGGGGAGCGATAAAGGAAAGATCATCACCAGGAATGTCAGGGGAGCGGTTCAGATAGGTGATATCCTGATGTTGGCAGAGACTCAGAGAGAGGCAAAGAAACTCGGCAAATCCAGGAGGTAGATGGAATGGTTGAGAGGAGGATATGCTCGTTCTGTGGAAACGAGATAGAGCCTGGAACTGGAAAGCTCTACATAAGGAAAGATGGGACCATCTATCACTTCTGCTCGAGCAAGTGTCAGAAAAACCTTTTAAAACTGAAAAGGGTTCCGCGAAAGGTTAAGTGGACGAGACACTACAAAAAGGTATAGGTTATGCGGGTAAAGATCCCTTACGGAGAAAGAGAGATCGATTTTGATGTACCAGATGGGAATTTGCTTGACGTGATTCTACCGAGGGAATACATAGCACCAGCAAAACCCGAGAGCATAATGAGAAACGCCATCATGAATCCAATTGGAGAGGATAGATTATCCGATATAGCCAGAGAAGGAGATACTGTAGCCATAGTTGTTGAGGACGAAACGAGACCCTGCCCAACCCCTCAGATTCTGGAACTCGTGCTGAACGAGCTATCGAGGGCTGGCGTCGATGATTCCGATATCCTGATAATAGTGGGAAATGGCATGCACTCGGTACCGGATTTCGATTCCATAAAGAGGATCGTTGGGGAGAGGATAACGAGGAATTACAGGATCATAGCGAACGATGTCCTGAACTCGGATTATATTATGGTCGGTAAGACCAAGTATGGTAATGAGGTAGAGGTGCTCAGGGAATATGTTGAAAAGGATATCAAGATAGTTACCGGAGTCATAGGTTACCACTACTTCGCTGGATACGATGGTACGAGAAGGAGCATACTTCCCGGTATATCCTCGATGAAGACGATCCAGTTCAACCACAGGATGATGTTTGATGAGAATGCAAGAGCTGGAGAGCTGAAGAATAATCCCGTTCATCACGATATGAACGATGCGATGCATCTTGCGGGTTGCGACTTTGCCTTCAACGTGGTTTTGAATTCGAACAGGAAGGTAGTCGGAGCCTGGGCGGGTAACCCGGATTCGGTTCTCGATGCCGGATCAAAGGTTGTTGATGAGATGTACAAGATAAGGGTTGAGGATGAAGCAGATATCTTGATAACTTCTGCAAGCGGTTACCCTCATGATATTGACCTCTTCCAGACCTGCAAGGCGATGCATATGACCATGCAGGGCGTGAGAAAAGGAGGGACCATCATACTGGTTGGTGAGTGCAGGAATGGTCATGGGAGCGACGTTTACTTTGAGTGGATGAAAAGATACTCGAGTTCGGAGGAGGTTAAGAAAGCCCTGATGAGGGAGTTCATCGCTGGAGCCCATAAGGCTTATTATCATTACAGGACGGTTGAAGATTACAACGTTATCCTTGTATCCGACATGGACGAGAAGGAGGTCAAGGATGTTTTCAAGATGAGGCCGGAGAAGAGTATAGAGAATGCATTAAAAGAGGCTTTCGAGATATCTGGAAAGGATTCCATGGTTAGAGTAGTTCCATATGGAACAAATACCCTTCTAACCACGTGAGGTGATAGAATGGAGATGAAGGTTGTTGATGTGGAAAAGCCGGATGATGTGAACTTCATCCTGGGTCAGACCCATTTCATAAAGAGCATAGAAGACCTCTATGAGGCGATGGTTAACTCCAATCCGAAGGCGAGGTTTGGCATAGCCTTCTGCGAGGCGAGCGGAGCAAGGAAGGTGAGGGTGGAGGGAAATGATGAGGAGATGATGGAGCTGGCAAGGAAGAATGCTCTGAAGATAGGGGCTGGTCACTCCTTCATCATCTTCATGAAGGAGTGCTACCCGATAAACGTGCTGAATGCAATAAAGAATGTTCCAGAGGTCTGCAGGATATTCTGCGCAACCGCAAATCCGACAAGGGTTGTCGTGCTCGAGGATGAGAATCGCGGAGAGAAGGGAAGGGCTATACTGGGAGTGATAGACGGTTTTGTTCCAGTAGGTATCGAAGACGAGAATGATATAAAGTGGAGGAAGGAGTTTCTCAGGAAGATAGGTTACAAACTCTAGCAACTTAGCTCAGAATCCATACTTTCCTATCAATGGAACGAAGGCACAGCCACATATCTCCTTCCTTACAACCTTGTTACCCCTCTTCAATCCCTTGACCAATACCGAAAACGTCCTCCCCACGGGTATGAGGATTATCCCTCCATCCTTCAACTGTTCCACGAGAGGATCCGGTATATCTGGAGCGGAACATGTTACGAGTATCCTGTCGTAAGGCGCGTGCTCCGGTAGCCCCATGGAGCCATCACCTTCTACAACCTCCACATTCCTGATACCAGCCCTCTCTAGGTTCCTCCTGGCAAACTCCACAAGATCAGGTATCCTCTCGATACTGTAAACCATACCTTCCTCTCCTATTATCCTTGATATCACCGCAGAATGATATCCCGATCCAGCCCCCACCTCCAGAACCTTCAATCCCCTCTCCAGTTCGAGCTCCTCGCACATTAGGGCGACCATGTGAGGTGCTGATATGGTTTGACCATGACCTATCTCCAGAGGGGTATCGTGGTACGCATACTCCCTTAGACCCTGTGGTACGAAATCCTCCCTCCTGATACTCATCATGGCATCCTCTACCTTCTTGCTTCTGATGTAACCGAGTCTCTTCAGATTCTCTATGAGCCTTCTCCTCTCCTCAAACCTTTCCATAGACCTCGAGATCCCTCTCCGCGGATGCCAGGAGCATATCCCTTATCCCGGGTAATGCGGACATCGCCCTAAACCAGTTAGGTATCTGGGTACCAGATGGTTTCCTTATGTATCTTTCTCCCGCAACCATTATCACCTCTGCAAACTTCTCGACAGTTGTCTCTTCCTTGTGCCTGTTGTAATCCAGGTCGTTGAACCTTGCAAGAGAGAAGTACTTCTTGATGTAATCCCTCGCTATCCTCCTGTAAATGACCTTTATCGATCTCAGGAAAGAAGGAGTAACATCGATATGGGCTTCTTCGGTGAGGTATCTGAGCAAAGTTCTCATTATGTCTCCAGACATCTTGACCAGTCCCCTGTTCAGATCTCCTATACTCTGGTGCTTGTGATCATACTTCCCAAGATCGGTCTGGCATATGTGCTTTATGGAAACCCCTCTGTAAACCTCCGCAAGAATACCTATCTCCAAGCCCCAATCCGCTGGCAGGCTCAGATCCAGGGCAACATCACTCTTTATAGCGAATTCACCGGATAATGGATACCTGAAGGATCTCAGATAATTCAAAAAGTTCACCCTCTCCCCCATCTTCTCCACGAAGGCCTCGAGAAGGGGCTGTACAAATAATCTGGTGACTCTTCCATATAGAGTGTTAGCCCCTATCCTCGCATAGTATCCCTTGTTGAAGACAAAATCCATGGATGGTTCGACCAGAGGATACAATAACTTCGCTGGCAGGGCTTCATCGTAGGTTATGATATCTGCATCGTGGACAGCTATGGCATGGGATCTTATGGTAGCAATGCCGAGGGCGATCCACACATCCTTGCCTTTACCCTTGTACCTAGTTACATCCAATCCCTCCTCCTTTAGCTCGAGGAGCGTTTTCCTTATACTCGGTCCGTTGCACCATATCACCAGGTGAGGAGTATCCAATCTCGAGAAAACCCTGATAGCTTCCCTGTACTCCTTCTCGTTCTCCGCCGATAGTGCTATGAATATATCTGTCACATATCTGCACCTGTTCAGCTTCTCGATCATCCTACCCATGGTCTTTCTCTTGAGATCAGAATATAGGATGGGTATCACTATGGAAACGGGATATATCGAGGAGAACTCCTCCAGCTTCCTTATGAGCTTCTCCTTGTCAACTTGCAGATCGTGAAGGGTCGTTACATGCCCCTGCATAAAATCCATCCTATCCCTCTATCAAGAAAGGTGGAGGAGTTTTAATACGTTGCTCCATCTCTAGCGATGTATCTATACCTTTTTAATACCGCTCCATATTACTATCTGATCCACCGGTGATCGAGATGGAAGAAGTGGGGAATTACAGACCCGCAGAGATGGAGAAGGAGATCCTCGATTTCTGGGAAAGGGAAAGGATATTCGAAAAATCTCTGAAGCAGAGGGAGGGATCAAAACCCTTCATATTCCTAGAAGGACCCCCAACAGCAAATGGAACCCCCCATCCCGGCCATGTGCTGACCAGGATAATGAAGGATGTCGTTCTGAGGTACTACACGATGCTCGGATACCACGTTCCGAGGAGGGCTGGCTGGGACACCCATGGTTTGCCGGTTGAGATAGAGGTGGAAAAGAAGCTTGGATTGAAGAGCAAGCAGGATATAGAGAGGTACGGTGTTAAAAGGTTCAACGAAGAGTGCAGGAAGAGCACATTCCAGTATGAGCATGAATGGGTGGAGATGACGAGGAGGGTTGGATTCTGGATAGATATGGAGAATCCCTACATAACCTTAGATAATGAGTACATAGAATCTGTGTGGTGGTCTCTGAAAAGGTTGTGGGAGAAGGGATATCTTTACAAGGGCTACAAGGTGGTTCCATACTGTCCAAGGTGTGGCACCGCTCTATCTGCGCATGAGGTGGCCCAAGGATACAAAAGCGTAACCGAGCCTTCCATATTCGTGAAATTCAAGGTCAAGGGAGAGGATGCGAGCTTCTTAGCATGGACAACCACGCCATGGACCCTGCTTTCCAATGTTGCCCTGGCTGTCCATCCGGATGAGCCCTATCTTAAGATCAGATATAGAGACGAGATCCTGATACTGGCTGAGGAGAGGGTGGCCAGGTTATTCAAGGGAGAGGAATACGAGATTCTGGATAGATTCATGGGGAGGGAGCTGGAAGGAAAGGAGTACGAGCCCCTCTTCACGTACGAAAAACCGGACAAGAAGGCGTGGTATGTGATATGCGCGGACTTCGTTACAATGGACGAGGGCACAGGAATAGTTCACATAGCTCCCGCATTTGGGGAAGAGGACTATGAGGCAGGTAAGGAGTATGATCTTCCGGTGATTCAGCTTGTGAAGAAGGATGGAACGTTTGATGATAAGGTTGAGCCATGGAAAGGTATGTTTGTCAAGGATGCGGATCCCCTGATAATAGAGCATCTCAAGGAAAGGGGCCTCATCTTTGCCGTCCAAGACTATACCCACGACTATCCTTTCTGCTGGAGATGCGATACTCCCCTGCTTTACTATGCGATGGAATCCTGGTTCATAGCTGTATCAAAATTCAGGAAACAGCTCCTCGAGAACAACGAGGCGGTGGAATGGTATCCGAGCCATGTAAAGCATGGTAGATTTGGAGATTTTATATCTGAAGCAAAGGACTGGGCTCTTTCGAGGGATAGATACTGGGGGACTCCTTTACCGATATGGATATGCGAGAAGTGCGGGAACGAGATCTGTATTGGTAGCGTCGATGAGCTCAGGAACCTTTCAAAGGAGTTTCCGGAATCCTATGACCTACACAAGCCATTCGTTGATGAGATCGAGGTTAGATGTCCGAGATGTAATGCCAGGATGAAGAGGGAGCCTTATGTGATAGATTGCTGGTACGATTCCGGCTCCGCATTCTTTGCGCAGTGGCATTATCCATTTGAAAATAAAGAGATGTTCGATGAGTGCTTTCCAGTAGATTTCATATGCGAGGCTTTGGATCAAACGAGGGGGTGGTTCTACTCCCTGATGGCAATATCGACCTTATTATTCAATTCACCACCTTACAGGAGGGTTCTCACCTTGGGACTTGTACTCGATAAAGAGGGGCAGAAGATGAGCAAGAGCAAGAAGAATTACCTGGATCCGAACTACATCTTTGAGAGGGAAGGGGCGGATGCGATGAGATGGTACTTCCTGTCTGCTAATGCTCCATGGATGCCCATAAGGTTCTATGAAGATGCGATAAAGGAAGTTCTTGGAAGGTTCATCATGACCCTCTGGAATTCATTCAGATTCTACATATCCTATGCAAAGCTAGATGGATTCGATCCAAGGAAGAAATACGTCCATCTGGATGAGAGGAAAGGTATAGATAGATGGGTGATGAGCAGACTCCATGCAACCGTAAGGGAAGTTAGGAAAAGCATGGAAGGTTTCGAGATCCACAAGGCAACCAGATCTATAGAGAGCTTCGTTATCGATGATCTGAGCAACTGGTACATAAGGAGATCTAGAAAGAGGCTGTGGGTTGAAGAGGAAAACGAGGATAAACTTTCCTGTTACTCAACTCTTCACGATGTATTCCTTACCCTATCAAGGCTCCTGGCACCGTTCGTCCCCTTCATAGCAGAGGCTATCTATCAGAGGATGCGGTATGAAGGGATGAAAGAAAGCGTCCACCTGTGCGATTATCCCGATTTTGATGAGGATTGCCTCGATGAAGAGTTGGAAGATGCGATGGAGAAGGTGAGGGAGATAGCTGATATCGGCAGGTCTCTGAGGGGGAAGGTTGGGATAAAGATAAGGTACCCGCTGAGGGAGCTCATAGTGGTGTGTGAAGAGGATGTCGAGAGGAAGGTCAAGGGATTTGTGGATCTGCTGAGGGAGGAGATCAATGTTAAGAAGGTGAGTTTCTCAAGGAGAGAAGGTCACAAGATGGAGCCGAGTAGGTATATCATGGAGAAAAGGGATGATATGAAGGTTATCCTTGACATCGAGCTCACCGATGATCTGCTCGCGGAGGGTTTATCCAGGGAGATCGTCAGAAGGATCCAAGCCATGAGAAAGGAGATGGATCTCGAAATAGAAGATAGGATAAGAACGGAAATTTCCATTGAAGAGAGCAAGATAAAACTGCTCAAGGAATGGATAGATTACATAGCTGGAGAGACCAGGTCGGTATCCGTTGATTTCAAGGAATCTCCAAAGGGTGAACTGGTGAAGAAATGGAGGATAGGGGATACCGAGGTAACCATAGGTATAGAAAAGGTTAAGGATTCAGAGCTTTAGTACGCTCCTTAATTCCGATAGATCATCGAGGTAGATATCTCCTTCCAATCCTATACCGATCACGGAACATCCTGCGGATCTCGCAGCCTTCAGATCGTTATCCGTATCCCCGATGACCACAACCTCTTGGGGCTTCACATTAAGATGATCACATGCCTTCACTATGATCTCCGGGTCTGGCTTTCCTCTCGATACATCATCCCCAGTAATAACTACATCGAAGTACTTCTCCAGATCAAACCTCTTGAGAACCATCTCGGTGCAATCTCTCGGTGTGTTGGTTATGAGTCCTTTCTTGATCCCTTCCATGCTTTCTAGTATCTCGATCGCGCTGGGATGCAATCTTATCATGTCGATGTAGTTCATGTACAGCTTGCTACAGGTGAGTCCCACTTCAAGGGGAAGGTTGGCTCTATCAAGGTTGGAATACAGGTCGTTACCCCAGTACCTCTCGATGAACTCTTTCTTATCTATCTCTTCGAAACCATATCTCCTCAAAGCCTCATTCAGTGCAAGCCACCAGGCATCCAGGGAATCTATCAGTACTCCGTCCAGATCAAAGAGCACCGCCTTTATCCTCATTGGGATGCTGGTATAATGATGGTGATTAAAAGCTTTCTCCAAATTTTTAGGAAACTTTTTATGATAAAGGATGACTCGATCTCGTTGCAGATCACCACCTATCGAAATGAACCAGCTCCTCTATCCTCTTTCTAGGTGTGGGTTTTGGTATATGTTTTGGATATCCAATAGGGATGATGGCTACAGGTCTGACCCACCTTGGAAG
>QMTN01000011.1 GCA_003651105.1 Thermoplasmata archaeon | reverse complement strand
GCAGAAGGATCTGCGCCGAGCTCGTGTTTTATCAGCTTCACGCCCAATCTCCTGGCATGCTCCTCCAGCTGTTCTATGGCTCCCGCCCTGAAGGTATCGCTGGCTGATATGACAACGGTTTTTCCATGTTTCTCTAGATAGTATGCGAGCTTCGCAATTGCTGTCGTCTTTCCAGAGCCATTTACTCCAACGAAGAGTATGACAAAAGGTTTCTTGTGAGCATCTAATACCTTTGAGAAATCGGCATGGCTTGACTTAAGTATATGGGATACAGCCCTCTTCAGAGCGGATCTGACGACCTCGCTCAGGTTTGATCTATCAAGAGGAATCCGCTTCAGCTCCTCCTTCACATGCTCCTTTATGGATTCCGCAACCGTTAAGGCAACATCAGATTCGAGCAGTTTCATCTCGAGATCCCACAGGATCTCCTCGAGCCTATCCTCATCTATAGATAGAATCTTGCTTGGTTTCTCCGGTTTGGCAACCTCCGCTATCTCCTTCCTTACCTCGACCTCTCTTTTTATCTCCTCCTCCACCTTCCTCTCTATCTCCCTCTCTCCCTCCTCCTCTTTCTCTGTTTCTTTCTCAAGCTCCTTCTCTATCTCCCTCTCTATCTCCTCCTCTATCTCCCTTAAACTCCTCCTCAGTAACTTGAACATCCTAACCCTTCCCTTCCTTTTCTAGAAGCTCCCTGAGCTTCCTGGTCAGCTCCTCTATCCTATCCTGTATCTTCTGATAGGTTTCCCCTATCCTTGAAATGGTTTCCTGCAGATCCCTTATCCTCTTATCTATGCTCTCGATAGCACTCTTCAAATCCTTCTCTATGACAACGTCCGCTCCCTCAGCAACGAGAACCTTCTCGACCTTCTCGCAGACCGCCGGAACATAGATCCCTCCGCCTATGGGCAGGAGGATCTCTCCTTTTTCCAGCTTCTCAAGATTCTCTATCGTGATCTTGGCTTTCAGGTAATCGTTCACCATCGCCTGAAGGTAGGCGCTCTGTCCCTCCAATGCCTCTAACTGCTCCTTATAAGCCTCTATCAGGGCTACACAGGTCTCCTTATCCTCCTGCATCCTTGCACCTCTTCGTTTATCCAGTCCAAACTTATAAATCTTTGTTGGTGATAGGATCTTGAGATGGAGGAGGCTTCCCTATCCTTCATGAGGGAGAGATTTAGGGAGTATTACAGCAGGGAGCAGATAGAGCTCCCTTACAGGTTTGGAAAGAGGGAGTTTGCTTTCATGCCGTTTGGAGCAAAGCTGATGAAGAGGCATCTCTCTTTCAGGAAGAAGGAGGAATTTTTAGAGTACATCAAAAAGATGGTGCCAGCCCATGTTTACTATTCCTCTGCATTCTATCAGAATCCTGGCGCACCAACGATGGATGAAAAGGGATGGATGGGTGCTGAGCTGATCTTCGATCTCGATCTCGACCATCTGGAGAAGAGGAAGATAAGGAGCTATGAGGATGGATTGAGGGTTGTCAAAGAAGAATTCATCAGGCTCATCAACGAATTCCTGATAGAGGATTTCGGTTTCGATGAGAAATACATAAAGTTATACTTCAGTGGGGGGAGGGGATACCACTGCCATGTGATGGATCCAAGGGTTTTTTCTCTGGATAGCTCGGAGAGAAGGGAGATAGTTGATTACATAATAGGAAACGAGATAGAAGAAGACAGTATCTTCAGGAAGGTTACCATAAGATCTCCGGAAGGATCAAGGAGCATAACGAGGCTCGAGATACCAAGATCAGATGAACCTGGATGGCGTGGCAGGGTTGGAAGGGGTATCATCGAGCTCATCAGGAATATAGACAGGGAAGATTTTCTAGAAGGAATGGGTATAAAGAAGAAGGATATAGAGAGGTTGAGGAAGGAACTGACGGATGACAGGATCAAGAGGATAGAGAGGGGATTGATAGATCAGTCCAAATTCATCAGGAGGTTCTTTCTCAGAACGTCTATCAAGAAGCTATCCATATCATCCGTAGCGGGAGAGACGGATGAACCGGTGACATGCGATATAAAGAGGTTGATAAGGCTTCCCACATCCTTGCATGGCAAAACTGGTTTCAGGGTCTGTGAGATAGATCTGGATAAGATAGAGGATTTTGATCCACTTCACGATGCCGTCGTTTTTGGTGATGATCTCATTAGGGTTGAGTTGAGGGAGAGGTTCAGGATAAGGATGAAGGGAGAGGACTTTGATCTTGACAGAGGAGTTAATAAGGTACCAGAATATCTAGCTATCTTCCTGGTTGGCAGGGGGATAGCAAAGGTTATCAACTGATGGATCTTTTTGATTTGAGGGGGCAACTTGAACGAGGGGATAAGCTACAAGGAACTAAGAACGATCCATCAGATCGAGAAGAAGAATCCAAACCCGGTGGAGCTTGATCAAGGTTTCTATGGGAAGGCAAGATCATACATGGAGAGGCTTAAGATTCTAGCGAATTCAGAGGAGGATGAGCATAAGAGGAAGCTGATAGAGGATGAGCTGAGGAATGTCAAACAGATATTACTCGATATCTATGGACTCAGGGAAAAGAAGATTGTTCTTTCTGCGCTCTCGAGGGCCAGAGGAGGAAAACCAGATATTAGGAGCTTGCTTCGCGAAGAAAAAGGGCTCTTCGAGGAGATTCTTGGATGTTTGAACAAGTACAGGAAGATAATACTTGAAGGAAAGGAAGAAAAGAAGGAGGAGATGGAAAGGAAAGAGAGGTTTTTGGTTCTCATCAAGGAAGATATTCCCAGGTTCGTCGGTCCGGATATGAAAAGATACAGGTTAAGGAGAGGCGATATCATAACCCTTTCTGGAGAACTCTTCGATATATTGAAAAGGAAAGGGGTTGCGGAGAGGATAGCCTAGATGGTTACGCTCTCGTTCTGCTCCGCCCGATCATCGGTTGATATCACGCAAAAGGTTCCTACACCCACTGCCCTGATGAAGTAACGAGGTATCATCAGCCTTGTAACGATCTTGTACTCTTGAGAGGTATTACTCTCTGGAGGCGCCCTCAGCTGGATCACCAGCTCCTTGCTCCTCTGCCGGGCAATCCAGTTATGGAAGATTCCGATCTTTAGATGCTCGAGCTTGTAACGCTTCTTTTCCTCGCAGTACTTATAGATCTGCACACAGCACAGCACCAGATAGGGTCCCTTTACCAGCTTCTTCAGCAAACCCCTTTTATCCTTTATCTTGAATCCGATGGTCAGATTTATGGTTGAGTTTGGTTCAGCTATTATTGTTTTTCCCTCGTGGAGGAACAGTGCCTTGCTCATCCTTCCCTTTCTGTTGATAACTATGGTTATCAAGCCTGTATCTTGGATGGTTGCCTTTCCACCGTGCCTTTCCAATCCCGCGGTTATTCCCGGTATGAGAGAAATCGATATCAGCAAAGTAGCCAGCAGGATGGATATCGATCTTCTCATTCCATCACCATAAAATTATATATCTATAATCATATAAATATTGCTGTCATCTATCAACAACTATCTTTTTATACCGAATCCCTATTTACTACGTCATCGACGGAAGGAATGGGTATGAAGCTACCAAAAAAAATAAAGAGATACTGTCCCCACTGCAAAAAGCACACGGTTCATGAGATAGAAAAGGTGAGGAAGAGCAAGGCGAGCGAGCTCAAGGCTGGACAGAGAAGGTTCAGGAGGGTAACCAAGGGATACGGTGGCTTCCCGAGACCAAAGCCCAAGGATAGGGAGAAGCCAACCAAGAGGCTCGCCATCAGGTATAGATGCACGGAATGCGGAAAGAGGCATCACGCTCCAACCGTGAGGGCGAAGAGGTTTGAGCTGGTAGAGGTTTGATCCCATGGAAGTGAGAAGCAGGTTTGTGAGGGTGAGATGCAAGGATTGCGGGAATGAGCAGGTGCTGTTTGATAGAGCATCGAGGGTTGTAACCTGTCATATATGTGGGGCGGTCCTTGCTCAACCAAAAGGAGGGAAGGCAGAGATAAGGGGAGAGATTTTGGAGATCTTGGAATAGCATGTTCAGAAAAGAAGAATTTCCGGAGGAAGGCGAGCTCGTTGTATGCAGAGTCAAGAGCATACACAACTTCGGGGCATTTGTAGAGCTGGAAGAATATCCGGGCAAGGAGGGTTTCATCCACATCTCTGAGGTAGCGCCGGGCTGGATAAAGAGGATCAGGGATCACATAAAGGAAAACCAGAGGATAGTTTGCAAGGTGATGCACGTAGATAGAGAGAAGGGACATATAGATGTTTCTCTGAAGAGGGTTAATGAGCATCAGAGGAGGGAGAAGATCCAGGAATGGAAAAACGAACAGAAAGCGAGAAAACTTCTAGAAATAGTTGCGAGCAGGCTGGGCAAGAAGGTAGAGGACTGTTACAAGGAATTTGCATGGAAGCTCATAGACAAGTATGGATCTCTGTACTCCGCTTTCGAGGAATGCGCCTATGATCCCGAAACTTTAAGGAAGGATGGCTTTTCTGGAGAGTGGCTGAAACATTTTGAGGAGGTTGCAAGGGATAATATCCAGATACCTTTCGTTACCGTGAAGGGTTATATCAAGATAAGTTCCTCGAGATCCGATGGGGTTGAACATATCAAGAAAGCCTTACAGCTTGCAGAGAATAGCGAGTACGAGGATGTGGAGATAGAGGTAACCTATAGAGGGGCTCCACTCTACAACATCTCGGTAAAGGCTCCGGATTACAAGATAGCGGAGGAGGAGCTGAAGAAAGCGGTTGATAGAGCAAAAAGCTACATCAGGAATTATGAAGGTGAGTGCGATCTGATAAGGGATCTGGGTAAAAAATGAAAAGGGAGATCAGGTACTGTAGGTACTGTAATCTGTACACGATGAAGGAGGTGTGCAGGATATGCGGGAGGGAAACCATAATAAAGAAGCCACCGAGATTCTCTCCCCAGGATAGGTATGGCAGGTACAGGAGGTGTCTCAAGAAGTTGGAGAGGGGTTTGATCCATGGAGGAGATAGTGATTAGATATATCGGGAAAAAACCCATCCTGAAGGAGCCCATCCTGATAGAGGGGCTTCCAGGTATAGGGAACGTTGGAAAGCTTGCCATTGAGCATCTGATAGAGAGTATAGGTGCAAAGAAGTTCATCGAGATCTACAGCAAGGATTTTCCTCCCCAGGTCTTCATAAACCAGAATGGGACCATAAAACTGGTCAACAACGAGCTCTACTTCTGGAAGGCGAAAAAGAAGAACCAGAAGGATCTCATCCTGCTGACCGGAGATTATCAGGGTTTATCCTCCAGCGGTCAGTATGAGCTCGCAGATTCCATACTCAGGATTGCGAAAAGCTACAATGTAAAGCAGATATTCACCCTCGGAGGATACGGTCTTGGCAGGGAAGTGAAGGAACCGAACGTTCTGGGTGCAGCAACATCGAGGAGACTGGTAAACAAGATGAAGAAGTATGGTGTGATATTCAGAGAAAATGAGCCTGGCGGAGGTATCATAGGCGCAAGCGGTCTTTTACTCGGCTTGGGAAGGCTTTATGGAATGGAAGGAGTATGCCTGATGGGAGAGACCCCGGGCTATCTCGTCGATCCAAAGAGTGCAAAGGCTGTTCTTACCATACTGAGCAAGGTGCTTAACATAGAGGTTGATCTCACCGAGCTTGAAAGGAAGGCCAGAGAGATAGAGCTCATTGCTCAGCAGTTGAGGAGTTTGGAGGAAGGGATCAGAAAGGGCAAGGAAGACCTGAGTTATATTGGTTAAGCAAGCTCCCTTGAAACTATTGCTGAAGAGATAAGAAGGATCACGAACATCGATAACATGATGATTATCTCCTTCTGTGGTAAGATGGTTATGCCGAAGCTGATGGTCGATTCGGCAGAGTTTCCAGCACTGTCATAGGATATCAGTCTCACCTGATAGTAGCCATCGCCCTCTTCGGGATCGAAAAACCATGTATGCGATCCCGTAAACACCTCTTCATCGTATACCTTCCACTCACTCCATGTTCTATTATCAGCTGAGTATCTGTACATCAGGATGACCTTTGAGATATCGCTCCCATCCCCAGTGGAAACGTAAGAGGATATCTCCACGGGTCTCTTGTACTGCCAGAGTTTGATGGGCTCTAGGTAAGGGTAGGGAGGTATCACATCCTTCCCCACCTTGAGTGCACACCCATCATCTGGCGTAACGTACTCGTTCCCAACCAGATCCTTTATCCTGAAGTATATCGGATAGATCTTGCCGTTCTCCATCCTCTCCCAGTCCCAGACGTCTATCTCCCAGCTCTCTTCATAGAAGCTTGTACCCACTCCATCCGCTATCTCTTTCCATCCAAAGTACTCCTCACCACCAATCCTGTACTCTATCGTATCTATGGAGAGATCATCGTAGAAGCTGACAAAGTCTATCCTTCTATCATTCAACCAGTATACCCTGTCTTCAAAGATCGGCTCATCCGGCTCATTTATATCTATGAGCAGGGAAAGCTCTCCTTCATCCTTGGCTTCGAAATTGCCCGCATTATCTACCGCTATCGTGAAGAACTTGTAGTATCCGCTCTCCGTAGGTTCAAACTCCCATTTCCATGGTGGTCTGTTCAAGGTTGAGTACTCCTTTGGCTCGGAAAAGCTGATATTGTCGTTCGAGACCATGTAATAGAGGGTTACATTCCTTATATTTGACACATCATCGGTTGCATCTGCTGATATCTCTATGGTTTCATAACCATGCTTGTATCCAATCTCCTCTACGTCCGTTGTTATCCTAGATGCTGGAGGCTCGGTATCTATCACCACATCTATGAAGTCCGTTCTGTTCTCGTTTCCCGCCATATCCCTTACCATGAAATCTATACCTGATAGGGTGAGGTTCAATCTTTTGTTTATCGGGAGGATATCCTTTAAAGAATCGTTGTAGAAGATGCTGATATCATGTGCAACCATCCTGGCTCGCTTCGAGCAGTTCGTTTCATTGATTATCGCATGTAGCCACCGGCTGTAATATCTGAGACCGGTTACGTTATCCGTATATTCGAGCCTGTACCTTCCGGATTCCACGCATATCCCGGGATCCTCATCCCTACAAGAAACCTCCACATCAATCCTCTTGCCCTTTACATCATCGATACCCAGATAGATTATGGATGGAGCGATTATGATCGGTTTTGTATCTTCTCTCGAGAAGGTGACGATCCACTCCCTGATCTCCGGAGGTGAGGTACCTTTCTTCTCTATCTCAGCCTTCAACTTTATGCTCCTGGTGCATATCTGAGAGATGTCATAGGTCGTGAAACTCCTTCCCCCGATATCTGAGATTATTTCCTTTCCACTTCCATCGAGTATGGAAAAGGTTATGTTTCCACCATGGAGATCCACCCTTGCTTCGAACCTGTCCCACCAATAACCCTTTGGTAGGAAGATCGTTTTCGAGATGATCTCCTTATCGCTTTTCTCCTCTATCCTGTAATTCGTTGCAAAATCATCCCTCCATCTATCTTCTCTCAACCAGAGTATCCTGTACCAAGAGAGCATGGGTCGATGGGGAGGATTTGTTGTTTCCATGTAGAATCTCAATCTTATCCCTCTGATTCCAGACAGATCATTCAAGGGTATTATCCTTTCTTCAAAACCCTCATCGTTCCCTTCTATATCCTCCAGCACCCTACCGTTGCTATCAAGAACCTGTACCTTGATCGAGCTGTGCTCATCCTGATATCCATTCCACTCCACGAATTCCCATCTCCATAGATTCCCTGGTTCAAGGGTTTTTGTGACTAGAGTTGCATTCGCCTTCGCAACGCCTCTTACATCAATGGATACATAATCCGTAGAGATGTAACTCACGCCACCCAGGTTGAGTGCTGGCATTACCAGGATATCCACCCTTCCATCCCCGCTTACAAATCTACACGGCTCGCTTCCACCTATAGCCAGGTTGTTTTCTCCCCGCTCAATCTCACCCTGGAACTTCCACATCCCTCTGCCACTTAGGGCATCGTAATCCCATGCATAGATCTTGATCCTATCTCCATCGAATGAACCAGACCAGCTCAGGGTTATGGCTGATACGGTTTCCTTCTTCTGATCTACCTTGAAGATAAAGTGTTGTGAGGGAACGAAGAACCAGAGGCTACCGTTGGTTCTGAAGGAGATATTATCGAGGGATGTTAAGCTACTCCTATCAATCAATTC
>QMTN01000010.1 GCA_003651105.1 Thermoplasmata archaeon | reverse complement strand
GTCAAGGATTTCGATACCCTGAAACCGGATACCCCTCTAGAGGAAATAATAAGAACGGTTGGTCTGCCAGGCCTAACCATGCTATTGGTCGTGGAGGAAGGGAAACTGGTTGGGGTGATAACGAAGGCTGATCTGCTTCCCCTAGTGAAGGATGAAAGACCGGTGAAGGAGATCATGAGCAGGAACGTCATAACGGTCCAGCCCGATGATAGAGTGGTGCATGCCAGGAGGAAGCTTATAGAGTACGGGGTAGCGAGACTACCTGTCGTCGAGGAAGGTAAAGTGCTTGGAGTGATAGCTGAGATGGATATAGCGAGGGCATTTGCAAACCTGAAGAGATCTGTACCTTATCGGCACCAGAAGCACCAGTTGGAGGAGCTAACGGTTAGAGATGCTATGAATGCTCCAGCCATAACAACAGATAGCTCGACCAGCATAAGGTCTGCAGCCGAGATGATGGTGCAGAATGATGTTGGATGTTTACCCATTGTCAATGATAGGCTCGAAGGCATAGTGACGAGAACAGACCTGATCAAAACCTTGAAGTAGTCTGACTTCCTTATCATCTATGGTGAAGATAGGTTTTGCGAGCAGAGAAGAGATAGTTAATGCCATCAAAAGCCTTTCAGGAGATAGGAAGATCGTACCATCGCAGAGAAAACTCAGGGATCTCGTTTCCGTGTTTTTGGAGGGGAAGAGGATCGGCGAGAGGAGGCTGAGGAAGATAGCCATAGAAGAAGGTCTGGTCAAGGTTAAGATAATTTACAGGGAAGGTAAGGATAGTTTCAACTTGGAAAGATGTCCGGTGTGCGGAAGGAGGATATCAAAGGTCTATGGAAAGGATATATGGGGCAGAAATAGGGAGGTTGAATTCATCTGCAAGAGGTGCGGATACAGATCCGGTATCAGGAGAAAGATTCCCACCAGATATATTTTCTACATCGGGAAGAAGGATTAGAGAAGATCATCTGTGCCTTTCAACCCCGACCCTCTTACAGAATCTCCTCACTGGACACTCACTGCATTTTGGGGAGACGGGCAGACATATCTTCTGTCCGAATCTCACGAAGAGGTGGTTGAAATCTCTCCAGTACTTTTTTGGAAGTTTCCTCTTCAGTTCCTTCTCTGTTTCTTCTGGGGTCTTTGTTGATATCCAACCTAAACGATTTGGTATCCTGTGGCAATGCGTGTCTATCGCCAGGTAATCATCCTTGTTGAAGCCATACATCATAACGATGTTTGCGGTCTTCCTTCCAATACCTTTTATCCTGATCAATTCATCGAAGCTTTCTGGAACCCTTCCATCATACTTCTCAAGAAGTATTCTGGATATCTCCTTTATCCTTCTAGCCTTGGTCTTGTAGAAACCGACGGGATAGATCAGTTTCTCTATCTCCTCCACGCTCGCCTTGAGGATCTTCTCTGGAGTATCGTATCTGCTCAGCAGTCTCATGGATGCATCCACCGTGATATCATCCTTGGTTCTCAGGCTAAGAATGCATGATATCAAGACGGTAAAAGGGGTTCTTCTCACCTTCCTCCATTTCCGATCTTGGGAAGTTTCGAAATCCCTTAGCTCCTTCTTCAGAATATCCATTATCTCATCGATGTGTTCAATGGTCATATCTCCTGCACCGCTCTTTTTGGATTTAAGCATTTAGACCAGCCAAATTGATACGGTAAAATTAATTTACCGGAAGAAGAGATATACTCATTGCCTCTACGCAGGGAGAGGCGGTGAGCGATGATCCGCCTTGACGACGTAGAGGCACACCCATCTTCAAGTGAAACCATGGAACCACCGCTCATAGTAATAGAAAACCTCGAACCCATCACGGAATGGGTGCTTCTGGAATACGAGCATGACTCCAAGATAGCAATGGGTAACATCATTTTCACGAACGCTGATGACAAAAGGTTGGAAAGGTTGGGCAAGGTGTATAGAGAATCCTTTACTGAGGTGGTTGAACCAGACAAGACCATAATCTTGGATCCCTCCGCCAATCAACCTCTCAGAACAGAGGATTTTGATAGATACAGATATTTTGTGATAGGTGGTATATGCGGAGATTCCCCTCCAAAGAACAGGACGAAGGATCTCGTTTCATCGCGCCTGCCGGAGGCAGAGAGAAGGAACCTCGGCAAAAAGCAGTTGACAACCGATAGTGCGGTCCTCATGGTCATGCTTGTTTACACTGGCGAAAGGATAGAGGATATAGAGGTTACCGACTCTGTTGAGGAAAGGTACAGCGAGGACGAAGCTACGGTTTTGCCGGTTGGTTACATCATACTTGAGGAAAAAGTGATCCTGACACCCGGATTAATCGATCTATTGATAAGAAAGAGAAGAAAAACCGATGCTGTTTTCTGATTTCTATTAATGGGGATTAAAGGGATTTGTAGAAATCCTCGTACTCTGGTCTTATGTACAAGATATCCTCAACGATGCATCTCAACAGCTCTCCAACACTCCATGCCTGGGATATACAGCCTCGGGGGAGGTGAGGATAATCCCCATCAAATATCTCATTTATGCTCCCCACGCATCCTTCAGTGAGATTATCCATCAATGGTAGCACATACCTCCTCAGCGCAAACAGCCTTTTCTCCTTGCTGTACCCATTCACCCTCAAATATGCCCTCACGAAAAAGCCGAGAAGCCACGGCCAGACGCAACCATTGTGGTATGCAACATCCTTGTCATAATCTCCTATCAACCTTGGCTTGTACCTTGGATCCCCTCTATTCAACGTCCTTAGCCCATATGGTGTCAGAAGCTCTTTCTCTATGGTATCCACTATCCTGCTGGATAGTTCATGATCTATCATAACGAAATCAAGGGATGGCAGGATCACGATGTTCGGTCTCAGAGAGAAATCGCTATCCAAGACATCGCAAAAGGATCTGAATCTTTCCCGAAAGGATTTCCTTGCCTTCTCTGCCAGGCTGTGGTAATGCTCCGCCCTCCCATCGCCTAGCAAGGAGGAGAATATTCCAATTATCCTGAGAGCATTGTACCAGAGTGCTTGTATCTCAACAGCCTTTCCTGATCTGGGAGTGATGTACCTATCTCCAATCTTTACATCCATCCAAGTTAGACCTGGACCGTGGTGCAGTAGACCATCCTCATCAACCCTTATATCAAAAAGTGTACCCTTTTCGAAATGCTCGATCACTGAAACGAGTTTTGGCCAGATCGCTCTCAGGAAATCGATATCATTCGTGTACTTCAGATACTGGTAAACCCTATCTACAAACCAGAGGGATGCATCCACAGAGTTGTATATCGGAACATCTTCTTTCTCGGTGAATGCATTCGGTAAAATACCTTTATCCATGTACCTCGAGAGGTTCAGGAGCAGGGATCTCGCCTCATCGAATCTCCTCGTAACGAGTAGTAAACCTGGCAATGAAATGAGCGAATCCCTTCCCCAGTCCGCAAACCAATGGTAGCCCGCTATGATGGTAGCGTGATTTCTTCTTTTGACGATGAAACCATCCGCAGACAGGAGCAGAGGAATCATCTCGCTCGGCAGACCGGATCTGTTGATGAGATCTCTCCTCCTATCTATCTCTTTTCTAACTTCCAGTTCAGGATCGTAATACCTATCCTCTATGGTGAATACGATATAGGCTTCCCCATCCTCGCTCATGAGCTCGATCTCTCCAATCTCCAGTCCATGATCTATCCATCCCTCCCCTCTTTCCCTGTCAATATCGTACCTGTACTCCCTCCACGTGAGCTTCCTTCTAAATTCCTTGAATTTGCAGATTATCCTCAGGGTTCTCTCTATGTTGTCAGGCTTTGCCAGGATATTTCCATCATCGAGATCAACATCGAATCTTACTCCACTGTTCAGATCATAGAAATGCCTGGAATTCAGAATCGGTCTCACCCTTAATCTGAAGTCGGATCCATCCAAGGATCTGTATCTTATAATGAGCGTATTCTCGTGGCGTGGCATCACGAAGGACTTCTCGATGGTTAATCCTCCAAAATTACATGTGAATCTTGGAATGGGCAGGAGATTGAAGTGATGGTTCTCGAATCTTCTGGGTACATCATCGATATAAATTTCATCCTCTACATTAGATACAAAAACCCATCTCCTCACTGGTGGAGATAAGCTGGCTATCAGTAAACCATGAAACTTTCTCCTCAGGTTTCCCATCAAGGTTGTGGATGCGTAACCACCGAGACCATTGGTGAGCAACCATTCCCTGTCATCGGATGGCACGATCTCTTTAAATAAGTGAGATATCTTGGCATCGATTTCTCTCAACAAATCATCTCGAGAGAATCTCCTGGTATATTCCGAGTATCCTCCCCGCAACCTGATCCCACCTGAAATGTTTCAGAACCCTCTTTCTACCGTTCCTCCCCATCCACGCACCACAGTCTTCTCTACCAAGGATATCCTTTATTCCCCACGCTATATCATCCGGATCATACGGATTTATGTGGATACCGCACTGTTCATCTCCATTGGGTACGACCTGCTCCCTCATTCCAGATGTTCCCCTCGCCCCCACAACGACTGGTTTTTCCATCGCCATCGCTTCGGTACAGACTATACCAAATGGCTCATAGAGAGAGGGTAAGACTACAAGATCCGATGCCGAGTAATGTCTTATCCTATCCTCTTCCGGTATGAATTCTTCCCTGAGGATGACATTGTTCTCGAGACCCATCTCCTTTATCAGGAGCCTCAAGTAATTTGCCATATCCCCTCTGCCGACGATAACGAGTTTCGTCTTTGGAAAATCCTCTAATACAGATGGCATGCTTTTAACTAGGTTATCCACTCCTTTAACACCAACCAACCTTCCGATGAAAAGGATCATTCTCTCATCACTTCTTATACCGTACATCTCTCTCAATCTCATCCTCTCCTCTTGGCTCACCTTTGAGGGATCGTACTTATCTGGATCAACACCATTCCAGCACACCTTGATTTTCTTTGGAGAAAAACCCAAACTGTATAACTCATCTCTCATCGCCTCGGATACGGTCACGATGCAATCCGCGACCTCTCCGCCCTTCCGTTCCATCTCCTCTATGATCCTCGATCCCCTCCCCATCGTCCTACCTTTTTCTGTTGAATGGATGTGGAACACCAGTGGTAGGTTCATCTCTTCCTTCGCGCATATCCCAGCCATTATCCCGAGCCAGTCATGGGCATGGATGATATCAAACACTCTTCTATCTTTCTTAAAGAGCAGATAGATCAGTTTTGATGCGGAGAGGATATTGTAGATAACCACATCCGAAAAAAACCTGAAACCCTCACCCCACCCTTTCAGCTCATCATCCGCAAACAGGAGCAAGGTCGAGGAGAAATCCGGTATCATGGGTCTGTGAACCTCCACACCTCTGTAGTTATCCGTCGTTGTCAGTTCGTTCTCACTGTTCAGGGTGAAAACAACAACTTCGTTTCCCATCCTCACCTGGATGCTGGACAGTTCCATCACTACCGTGCCCAATCCTCCAACTATCTTTGGCGGGAACTCCCAGGAGAAATGGACTATCTTCATCCCATCACCTATATCCTCTGTTTCAGATCCTGGATGATGTTCATGTAATTGATGAATCCTTCATAGGGCGTTGAGTAAGGATTGAAGTACTTGTGCACATCACCATCTGCGAAGCCTTTTGTGGAGAGATAGTAAAGATGGTCCGATGTCTGAAGGAGTCGCCATATCCTCAGGAGCTTCTCATCACCCTTCTCCTTTATCCTCTTCTCAAGTCCCTTCAGTTCATTGAAACAGGTTATCTGCATATCGTTGCCAAGCCAGGTTGATACATCCCTTTCCGAGTCCGCCCAGGATATTGCGAAGGGGACATCTATCTCCCCAACCGGCTCAAACCTTTCAACAACCTCGCTCACCGTGAGCAGTTTGTTATCAAGATTCAATAATTCCCCAGGTAGATGCCTCAGAAAATCAAAGATCCCGGTTTCAGGCCATTGGTGCTCTCCAAACGTCTCAAAGTCCATGAAGATGTTGACGATCTCTCCCTCGCATCCAGATATCCATCTCGCAAACTTATCAGCAGTTAGTGGAAAGCCTACCCAGTCTCTGGCAGAGAATCTGAATGCAATATCATCGCTCAGCCTGTAATTCCTCATGAGAACCTTTATATCTGCATCCTTTGCCTTGTAGATATAGTTTGGAGAGCGCCAGGCGAGTACCTTTTCAGTACCCTCCGTTATTATACCTTTGAAGCCCAGTTTTTCCACCTCCTTCGCTATCCTGTTATCGTAGATTGCTTCGGTATTTCTGAATACCTTTGGTCGATATCCGAACCTATCCATCAAGGCATTAATATGCATTCTTACCTGCTCCCTGAATTCAGTTAGATCCTCAAACAGACTGCACAGCGAATGGAAGTAGGTCTCTCCTATCAGATCCGCATTCCCTTTCCTGAATAATTCCTTGAAGTTCTCAAGAACCTGTGGTGCGAAGAGGTCACAGTATTCCATGAATGTACCGGTTATACTGAAAGATACCTTGAAATCCTTTCCGAAATCATCCGATAGCTCGAGAAAGAGCTCGGTGGTTGGAAGGTAGCATTTTCTCACAGCCCTCTCGAAGATGGTTCTGTTGAGCTCATGATTGAAGTATGCATTGAAGGGTTCTATCTCTTCCCCTATGTTAAATACCGAGAATCTGTTTAGTCTAAATGGTTGATGCACCTCAAAGTAGAAGCACACATTCATCTTTCAATCACCTCTCTATATACCTCGATGGTTTTTCTCGCTGTTCTGTCCCAAGTGAAGAACCTTGCTTCCTTTTTAGCATTTTCCTTGATAGTATTTCTCAATGCATCGTACCTCAGGAGGGCTATTATCTTGTTCGCCATCTCGTCAACATCCCAGAAATCGACGGTTAAACAGTTCCTTAAAATCTCTGCCACACCAGAGTTTTTGGACACTATGACCGGCGTTCCAGCCGTTATTGCTTCAAGAGCAGTTATACCAAAGGGCTCACTCACAGAGGGTAAAACGTAAACGGAAGAAATCCTGTAGATGTGCTTAACCTCTTCCTCTGTTAAAGGACCTGTAAACATAACCTTGTCGGAGATCCCCAAAGAAATCGACAGGTGTATCAAGCTCGGTAGCATCTCTCCAGATCCAGCAACCACGAACCTGCAATCCTCTTTCTCTAACACCTTCTTCGCAGACCTCAGGAAAAACTCAACTCCCTTCTGGATGGCAAGCCTACCCAAGTAGAGAACTATCTTCTCCTTTTTCCTTCCCTCCCCTATAGGGTTAACCGCGTTGTGCACAACCCTTATCTTCTTCCCGTCTATTCCGTACCTCTCTACGAGCATGTTCCTTGTGTAATAGCTCACCGCTATTATCCTGTCAGCCTTCTCCATAGCTTCCTTCTCCAGATGAAGAAGCCATGGATTTGGGCAGAGGTTTGCGGATCTATCGTATTCTGTTGAGTGAACGGTTAGAATCAACGGTATACCGAGCCTCTCCTTCAACCTGATTCCAGCCCTTGCCGTCAACCAGTCATGGCAATGGATCAGATCGTAATCACCATCTATCCTTTCAGAACACAGGGTATTGTATCTATCGACCGATTCAAAGACATCTCCACCCAGTGGCTTTTCGGTTTCATAAGGAAATAAAGGAGGTTCACCAATCTCTATTATCCTTAAATTCTTGATATCGCTTCTCCTTCCCTCACCAGACATCCTTGGAAGGTAAAGATCTACCTCGATGCCGAGATTTGCGAGAGAACGAGTCAGATAATAACAGTGTGTACCGAGACCTCCAACCTTGAAGGGTGGGTACTCCCACCCTATCATAGCTATCCTCATTCGATTATCTCCTTCAACCTCCACCTGTTGTTCACAAACTCGACCTTATCCTCCCTCGCGAGCCAGCCCAATGCAGATAACACCTCCCTTTTCTCCATGTCCAGCAGGTTCGATAATTCATCTTCGCTCAACTCTCCCCATATGCTCAGGGCTTTCCACACCTTTCCAGCTCTGCTCCCTATCTCCCATGTCAGGTTCGTTCTTCCAATCATATAGATATTCCTTTCCTTCGCTATCTTATCCTCTCTGGCGAGCCAGCCAATAGCTCCAAAGAATTCCCTTTCCTCGAGCTTCGTTTTTCTTCTCAGCTTTCTCTCACTGGATGGCCCCCTCTCCATCAGATAATTCCATACCTTCCCCGCTCTCTCCCCACACATCCTCGATACGTCCATCTCCCTTTTTCAAATGCAAAAAGCTCTATATAGCTCTTGCTACAAGAAATAGGCATTCAAAACG
>QMTN01000009.1 GCA_003651105.1 Thermoplasmata archaeon | reverse complement strand
TAGAATATAAAGCTTAGTGCAGGGGGTGGGATTCGAACCCACGCACTCCTACGAGACAGGATATCCCATCGAACCCCCTCTTCGATTCGATCTTAAGTCCTGCGCCGTTGGCCAGGCTTGGCTACCCCTGCATGCGGGCGCCGGGATTCGAACCCGGGCAGAGGGCTTGGAAGGCCCTAATCATACCCCTAGATCACGCCCGCTATCTTTATTATCGTGAAGCCTTCTAATTAAGATTTCGGAAAGGGACAATCGAGTATCTTCCTTGCTATCTCAGAGGCTATTTTCGAGTATGTCAATGAGCATATCCCTGGTGAGATTGAAGGGAGCCCTTCTTAATAGATACCTGAGATCCTTAAAAACAATCTTTTCCACCTCTCTGAAATCATCCCTGCCAAATCCGTAATCGCTCAGCCTCTCCTCGAAACCTACCTCTTCCAGGAACCTTTTAAAGATATCTTCCGCTGACTTCGCATCATCGATCCTTTCGCGGGTTAGCTTTTGGATTATCTCCTTGGATGCTTCGGAGTGTCTGTGTATCCAGTATATGCTCCTTGCGCCAACCATTGCAAGGCCACATCCGTGGGGCAGATCCGGGTTTATACCGCTTAACGCATGCTCGATGGCATGAACTACATGGGCTGGACTCATATCTAAAGATATCCCAGCTATCATCGATGCGTACAGCAGGTTGCGCTTCGCTTCTATATCTTGGTTCTTCGGAAGGTTTTCGCCTATTATCTCGGCTGAATCCAGAGACAGAGTCCTTACGAATGGATTTGAATGCCTTGAAGTCAACGCCTCGTAAGCGTGGAAGAATGCATCTATGGAGGTGTAGATGGATTGCTTAACCGGCAGGGATAGCATGTATCTGGGATCATCAAAGCTCGCCGTCGGATATCTTGCAGAGATGCCCATCTTTATCTTGCCAGAAGTCAAGACCGCATATCTATCTACTTCGCTCCCGGTTCCGTGGGTCAGGTTCACAACGAAAAGAGGAAGGTATCCGCCGATCTTCCTGCCTCTGAGATAATCTTCAGCGCATCCTCCACCGATAGCTATTACGGATGCCACCTTTGCGGTATCTATCACGCTTCCTCCACCTATAGCTATCACGCAATCGGGTTTCTCTTCCCTCAACAGATCTGCGAGGTCATCCGCTATCTCCGTGGTTGGGTTTGGTCTTATGTTATCGTAAACCTTCAAATCCACATCCTCTTCCTTTAACAACTTCTCGACATCATCCATCGCCCCGCTCAGCCTCGCCGAGTTTTTTCCAGTAACCAAGATCACATGATTCATCTTCTGGATGTAACCTTTCAGCTTCTCCACAGATCGATCCCCGAAATGGATGCGCGTTTCTTGGTATCTCAAATCAAAACCCTTCATCGATTAGCAAAGAAAGAGACAACCCTTTAAACCTTACGATAAAACCTTTTATATTGAAACTCGATTCCAAGGGAAGGTGAACCTTATGGTTGCTTTCACCGAGTGGTATGAGGGAGGCTATGGTGTTAGTTTTAGGATAAAGGGGAAGATACTTGACAGAAAGTCCAAGTACCAGAGGATAGAGGTGTATGAGACCGAGGGTTTTGGAAGGATGCTCGTTATAGATGGTGCAATCCAGTTCATCGAGAGATGGGAGAAGATGTACCACGAGATACTCGTCCATCCGGTTTTACTTGCCCATCCAAACCCGAGGAATGTGCTGATAATAGGTGGAGGGGATGGCGGAGCCTTGAGAGAAGCTCTCAAGCACGATGTCGTGGAAAAGGTCAGGGTTGTAGAGATAGATGAGATGGTTGTCGATGTGGTGAAGGAATACATTCCCATAGATGGTGGGGCCTTTGATAGCGAAAGATGCGAGCTCATCATAGATGATGGTACCAAGTTCATCAAAGGAGACAGGTGCAGGTACGATGTGATAATCATCGATTCCACGGATCCGAAGGGACCAGCGGAAAAGCTGTTCAGCATACCATTCTACAGGGATTGTTACAAGAGGCTGAATGAGAAGGGTCTTGTTATAACCCAGTCGGGCGGTGCGTACTTCGATTCGAAATTGAGCATAGAGGTTGTTAGGAGGATGAAAGAAGTCTTCAACAAGGTGTATCCTTTCTTCTTCTCTGTTATTGGCTATGCTCCGTGCTGGGGCTTCTCGGTTGGCGTGAAGGGGGATATCGATTTTCTGAAGATAGATATGGAGAGGGCTAAAAGGATAAGCACCGAATACTATGATCCCGAGCACCACGATAGGATGCTTTTCCTTCCGAGGAAGATGAGGGAGGTCATGGAATCTCTCTGAGCTTCCTGATGATCTCGAGGTTTTCTCTATCGCTTCTTCTGCCATCCATGGGTGTCTCGAGTATCATGGGTTTTTCCCTGAGCAACCTATGATTCACTATCCTCCTGAACCCTTCCAAACCGATCTTACCAAGACCTATGTGCTCGTGCCTGTCTATGTTCTCGGAGAGATCACCTTTGGAATCGTTCAGATGGATCAGCTTGATCTTTTCGATTCCAACCATCGAGTCGAAAACCTCCAGAGTCCTATCAAGCCCTTCCCCACTCCTTATATCGTATCCGGCAGAAAATACGTGGCAGGTATCGATCACGACGCCACAGTTTGCGCTGGTATTATCTATGATGAAACCAAGGTGATCGAACTTGGATCCTATCAAGTTCCTGGCGCCAGCGGTCGTCTCTATGAGTATCTCTATCCTATCAAGTTGATCAGATATCATGTCGAGGGCATCTATCACGTTCCCGAGACCCACCTTCTCTCCCTTTCCAAGATGGGAGCCCGGATGGATGACGATGTATTTGAGACCGAGTAGCTTTGCAAACTCTATCTCGAGCTCTATCGCATCGATACTCTTTTTCCACACCTCCCTGTTTGGAGATGCTAGATTAACCAAATACGATTGATGAACGAATATCGGTTTGATATCCTCGACTCTGTATCTCTGTTTGAATCTCTCGACTTCTTCCTCATTCGGTAGCTCGAACCTCCAGCTTCTTGGAGAATGGGAAAATATCTGGGTACAGTTACATCCTAGTTCTCTGGCAAGATCAAACACCTTTGATAAACCTTTGGAGATGGATAGATGTACTCCGAGTCTCAGCATCACTTCGAGAACTCTTCGAGCGCTTTTTTGACCTCTACGACATAAGTCATCGCGGGTCCACCACCCATGAGGATGGCAACCGATGCAGCCTCCAGGATCTCTTCCTTGGTCGCACCAGCTTTCAACGCTTTATCGACGTGGATCGCTATGCAGTACTTGCATCTAGCGGTGATAGCTGTCGCAACAGCTATCAGTTCTTTGGTCTTCGTATCAAGCTTTCCCTCTCTCAGAACCGTTCCCATGAACTCCTTGAAATGCCTTATGGCTTCCGGCTGTTCCTTTGACATCAACTTTAGCATATCCATAACCTGCTCAACAGCTAGGCTCATCTCTCCCATCTGGATCACCGCTGGTGAATACCAAGTGATTATTTTATAGTTTGCTCACCCCTTCAGGTATCTTCTCCATCCACACTCCCTGCACTCGAAGAAGATCTTTCCTCTAGAGAAGATGCCATCCGTTGAGAAAGGTACCTTGAGAACGAGTACTAGATCCTTGCTACCACACCTTGGGCATCTCATTTCCTGCGCCACTTGGGTTTAAAATCGGGATCGTGCTCTCTCTTCAGCCTGCCTCCAAAGAATTTCCTGTTCAGGGATTTGATCGTTCCAGACGTTCCTATGGTTACTATCTTAGCATCCTCGCCAAGTATCTTGTCCATGGAATTCAGGAGATCTATAACCTTCTCTTTGTAGATGTGGTAGCAGTGAACCATCCCTTCCTTTCCATTGAATCTGGTCAATCTCAAACCGACATCCCTGTAACCTTCTCCGAAGTATCTCTTACAGTACCATAGGAGTGCTCTCTTTAATTTCTCCCTCTCTATGCCTCCCTCTGGCTTCAATACTCTGAAACCGATGTATCTGTGCCTTCTTTTACTCTGACTCGATGCGAGGAGCAAGCAGATAGGTGGCACGAGCATTCTTATCAGCAAACTCAAACTCCAGCTTCACGGGATTGTCGTTACCTAGGTAGATGGTGAGGGGTTGGTCTCCCTTGACCGGTTTTATCATACTGCTGAAATAATCTATGGAGAATAAGCTTCTGCATTTCTCTGGAGCATCGAGATCTATGAGCAGATCCTTGGGTAATCTCAGATTCACGGTATCTGTATCTCCTTCGGCAAAGAGCTCGAAGAAATCCCTGTTTGCGAGCAGGGCGATGTGGTCGGAAACAGCTTCGGATGCCTTGACACCTTGGTATAGATCTGAAGCTTTCACGGTTATCTTTGCTGGCAGGTTGAGGTTTGGCACCTTTGGTTCTGTCATTCCAGTCGTATCTATCAGCCCTATCTTCCTGACCAAGTTCCCTATCTTCACAATAAGCCTGTTAGACATCTCGTCGAACTCAAGCTGTACCGTATCGCCTGCGCCGGCGAGCTTCATCACGCTACCCAGTTTATCCAGATCTATACCCAGTTCCATGTCCTCGGCCTTATACTCTTCGAAGGCCGATGCCTTTATCTCCAGATCGACCATCGCGACATGTGCTGGATCCACAGCTCTCAGGCTTATTCCTTTTGGTGATACATTGAGTTTCACCTCGTTGACCAGAGGGGATACGATGTCTATCATCTTCTTCAGGGTTTCTGCCTTTATCTTTGCCTGAAACATCTCCTTCCTCCCCTGTAAAAGTTAACTTGGGATAATGCGATCCAAGTTTATAATAGTGACGGTCTTTTGAGTGACCGGCGAATTCATCGGGAAATTTTCCAGTAATTTTTTTTATCAATAATAAAAAGGATCAAGGCAGATATCCAAATTGTCCAAATTGGCACGATGAGTAGTATTCCTGATATGGAGGGAAAACCACCCATCCCGTACCTAATAAAACGAGAGATGTACCCATAGAGCATGAACAGTGTAAATAAGAATAGAGTCCCTACGCTCCCCCACCAGCCCCATCTTTTCCCTCTCAACAGACAAGTGGGGAAGAAAAGGAAAGCAAAGAGAATTATTAGAAGGAGAGATACTCTTAATGCAAACTCTGAAGTTGAAAACCATCTACATCTAAAGCCTGATAGTATTGGAAGAAAAAGAAAAACGAAGAGCAAAACACTCGATAATCTCATTATGTCGGCGGCAACCCTTGTTTTTGCCGGTACGCCGGTTTTCTTCATAAGTAACAATCCCATCAATAGATGGGCTCGGAGGGATTCGAACCCTCGACCTCCGCCTCGTCAAGGCGACGTCATAACCCCTAGACTACGAGCCCAAAAGAAGATTAGATCACCGCTTTTAAATTTAGTGATAAACTTAATTAATGCCAGAACCTTACATATCTCGATGGTTGGGGAGGAGCGAGAGGATACAATTGGTGAGTTCGTCAAGATTCTTAAAAGGAATGCATTGAGGATCCTCACAGCTCTGGGAGAGGAGGATCTGAAGTGGAAGGATCTACAGAACAAGACCAAGATACCTGTTGCAACCCTGAACAGATCCTTATCGAGATTGAGGGATTTCCATCTCGTTTCGAAGGAGGGTGATCTGTACAGGCTAACTTGGGCGGGAAAGCTGATCCTGGATGGTCTGACTTTGCTGGATCCCAGCCTGAAGGGATCAAGGTATAGTGAAGAGATCGATGAGGGTACTCTGGCTAGAGATGTTGTCCTTGTTGCTCTCATCATGCTCCTTGCTGGCCTGAAGAGGATGGGAAGGATAGATATAGAGGAGTTCGAGGAATCCCTGAATAAGGAGAGAAAGATCATCCGCGAGATCATCAAGGGTTTTAAAGAAGAAGGACTTCTCACAATCAATGGAAACATCGTGGAGAGCACCGAAAGGTTCAAGGAACTGAGCCTGAAGGAGATCCTATCGCTCTGATTCCAGAGATTCATCTAATGAATGTCAAAAGCTTTAAATCTCCTTTTACCTTGTATCCAGTTGATGGTTCTCGAGAACCTCAGGGACTCCCTCAGGGGAACGGTAAGGAAGATAGCGAGCGCCATAACCATAGATTCCAGGTTGATAAAGGACGTTGTCAGGGATATACAGAGATCCCTCTTACAGGCTGATGTGAATGTCAAGCTTGTTTTGGAGCTTTCAAAGAACATAGAGAGGAGGGCGCTCCAGGAGAAGCCTCCCGCTGGCATGAGCCCCAGGGAGCATGTCATAAGGATCCTTTATGAGGAGCTGGTAAGGATCTTGGGAACCGGGAGGGATCTTCCGATCAAGAAACAGATCATCTTGATGGTCGGGCTGTATGGTCAGGGTAAGACGACGACATGTGGAAAGCTAGCCAGATATTTCAAGAAAAAGGGACTCAGACCTGTCCTCATCGCGGGAGATACTCATAGACCCGCAGCCTATGATCAGCTCAAGCAGATAGCGGAGAAGGCCGAGGTTCCATTCTATGGAGACAAGGAATCCGAGGATGCGGTGGATGTGGTGCGTAGGGGTATAGAAAACTTCAGGAGATCTGCAGATGTTATCATAGTGGATACCGCGGGTCGCCACAAGCTGGAGGATGATCTCATCGATGAGATAAGGAGGATGGAGAGAGCGATAAAGGCTGATGAGAAGATCCTCATTATCGATTCAACTATAGGTCAGCAAGCCAGGGATCAGGCGAAGGCGTTCCATGAAGCTGTGGGTATAACCGGGATAATACTGACGAAGATGGATGGTACCGCAAAAGGTGGTGGAGCCTTATCTGCTGCAGCCGAGGTTGGCGCACCGATCCTTTTCATAGGAACCGGGGAGCACCTGGAGGATCTCGAGAGGTTTGATCCGAAGAGCTTCGTATCCAGGTTGCTTGGGATGGGAGATGTGAAGAGTCTCCTGGAGAAGGCGGAGGAGGCTATCAGGGAGAAGAGAGCGGAGGAGGCAATAGAGAGGATAGCCTCCGGAAGGTTCACGCTCAAGGATATGTACCAGCAGATAGAGATGATGAAGGGAATGGGACCCTTACACAAATTATCCGAGCTGTTACCTTTTGGTTTTGCTGGCAAGATTAAAGATGCAGATATGCTGAAAACCCAAGAGAAGCTGAACAAGTTCAGATACATCATGGACTCGATGACCGAGGAGGAACTGGAGCATCCAGAGATAATAAAGGGAACGAGGATAAAGAGGATAGCGAGGGGAGCGGGTGTCGATAGTAAGGATGTGAAGGAGTTGCTCAGGTATTATCACATGACAAAGAGTATGATGAAAGGCATATCGAGTAACAGGAAGCTGAGAAGGAGTCTGATGAGACAGCTCAAGTTCACCTGAAGGAGATGTAATCGTACCATGAAATCCTCTCGTATCTTCAAGAATGGTGAGGATATTATTCGGAATGGCAAGACCCCGGAGATCAGGAAAGCGAGAGGGGATCTGCTCTCGATCCTTTCCCATGCTATCGAGAAGGTTGACCCTTACACAGTTACATCCAGCTACCTCGATAAGATAGATCTCTCAATCTACGATAACATCTATCTGCTCGCTTTCGGCAAAGCAAGCGTTAGGATGGCGGAAGCGGTGTGCGATCGGGTCAAGATAAGAGAAGGTGTGGTCATAACCAATGAGAACAAGATGGTGAGATCAGGGAACGTATCAACCTACCTATGCGATCATCCCATCCCGACCTCTAGGAACATCACCGCTACAGAGAGAGCCCTTTCCATGCTCAGGCATTGTAAAGAGAAGGATCTGCTCTTGGTCTTGATATCTGGGGGTGGATCTGCCTTACTCTGCAAGCCCAGGATACCGCTCCATGATATGCAAGTGCTGTTCGATCTCATTCTGAAAAGTGGTGCAGATATAATGGAGTTCAATACCATCAGGAAGCACTTATCTTATGTCAAAGGTGGACAGCTCGCAAAGCTCGTAAAATGCGATATCCTCTCTTGCATAATATCTGATGTTGTCGGCGATCCCATAGAGTTCATAGCCTCGGGACCCACCGCCCCAGATTCAACGACCTTCGAGGATGCCAAAAGGATCTTGGATAAGTACCTGCTCTGGGACAAGATACCCGCATCTGCCAGGGATGTGATCGAGAAAGGGTTGAGGGGGGAGATACCGGAAACCCCAAAGCCAGGGGATGAGGTTTTCGAGAGGGTAAGAAACGTGATAATCGCAAACAATAAGCTCGCATGCGAGGGTGCCAAGATGAAAGCTGAGGAGATGGGCTACAGGGCAAAGATAATTTCGACATCCCTGACTGGAGAAGCCAGGGAAG
>QMTN01000008.1 GCA_003651105.1 Thermoplasmata archaeon | reverse complement strand
ATTCCTGCCCTGCCTCCTTATACCCTTAACCTTTATCCTGGATATCATCCCCTCTCTGCTGAGGATCATGACCTCATCGTCCTCCCTTACAGATTTTGCGAAGATAACCTATCCATTCCTATCGTTCGTCAGAATAGTTTTCACTCCCTTGCTTCCCCTGCGAGTCTTCCTGTAATCGCCTATCCCGCTCCTCTTTCCGAACCCGTTCTCTGTCAGGGTCAAGATATCATCGCCCTTCACCACATCCAGAGAAACCAGCTCATCTCCATCCTCGAGCCTCATGCCAACAACGCCTCTGGCATTTCTACCCATCGGTCTTATCTCCCTCTCATCGAACCAGCAGGCTTTGCCGTTCTTGCTCGCCATGAAGATCTCATCATCTCCAGATGATAAAACCACATCAGCTAGCTCATCATCGCGGAGGTCTATGGCTATCAATCCATTCGATCTGATGTTCTTGAAATGCTCCAGTTTCGTCCTTTTGATGAAGCCTTTCTTGGTTGCGAGAACCAGATAACCTTTGCTCCTTCCATCTCCAAGCGAAACCCCGGTTACCACCCTCTCCCCCTTGTTCATCTTCGGAAGAAGATTGACCACCGCCTTGCCCTTCGATCTTCTGCCTCCTTCAGGTATCTCGTAGCACTTCAATCTGTAAACCCTGCCCTGATTTGTGAATAGCAATACATCATCGTGCGTGGATGCCATGAAGGAGAGGCTCAAGAAGTCTTCTTCCTTTGTTTCCATTCCCAGAAGACCCACCCCTCCCCTCCTCTGGATCCGGTACAGGTCTATGGGCATCCTTTTTATGTAACCCTCGTGGGTGATCACCACCAAGACATCCTCCTCGGGTATGAGATCCTCTATCCTGAGCTCGCCTTCCTCCTCTACAATCTCCGTCCTCCTTTCGTCTCCGAACCTTTCCCTTATCTGGATCAGTTCCTTTTTGATCTCTTGAAGGATGTTCTTCCTTTCTGCAAGCAGACCTTTCAGCCTATCGATCTCTTTCTTCGTTGCCTCGTACTCTTCCTCTATACTCTTCCTCTCCATCCCCGTCAATCTCTGGAGCCTCATATCCAGTATAGCTTTCGCCTGAACCTCGGAGAGGGAAAACCTCTTCATCAACCTCATCTTCGCGGAATCTACCTTATCACTCCTCTTTATCAGGTCTATAACCTCATCTATATTATCCAGGGCGATGAGAAATCCCTCGAGCACATGTAACCTTTCCTCGGCCTTTCTAAGCAAGTATCTCGCTTTCCTCGTTATCACTTCGACCCTGTGCCTTATGAACGCTTGGATCATTTCCTTGAGAGATAGTATCTTTGGCTCTCCATCAACTATTGCCAGGTTGAGGATCCCAAAGGTTACTTGGAGCTGGGTGTGCTGGAAGAGCTGATTCAGAATTATATCGGGTACAACGTCCTTTCTCAACTCTATAACTACCCTGAGTCCACTCTTGTCGCTCTCGTCTCTCAGATCTGTTATTCCATCTATCCTTCCACTCTTGACGAGATCAGCTATCTGTTTGAGGAGATCCGATTTGTTAACCTGGTATGGTATCTCCGTTATCACGATCCTCTTCCTGTCCTCACCCTCTATGCTGACCCTGCCCCTAACCCTTATCAATCCCCTGCCGGTCTCGTAGGCTTGCCTTATTCCACTCCTACCACAGATCACTCCGCCGGTTGGAAAGTCCGGACCCTTGATGATTCTCATCAACCCTTCTGTATCTATCTTTGGATCATCGATCACGGCAATGATACCATCGATGACCTCCTTCAGGTTGTGAGGCGGTATGTTTGTTGCCATACCCACCGCTATCCCGGATGAACCATTGACGAGCAGGTTTGGAAATCTCGAAGGTAAAACCTCTGGTTCCTTCAGGGTGCCATCGAAGTTATCCCTCCAATCTACGGTATCCTTGTCTATATCCTCGATCATCAACTCAGCTATCTCGCTCAGCCTCACCTCCGTGTACCTCATCGCCGCCGGAGCGTCTCCATCCACGGATCCGAAGTTGCCCTGACCATCAACGAGGGGATATCTCAAGGAAAAGTCTTGTGCCATCCTCACCAGAGCATCGTAAACAGCCTGATCGCCGTGAGGATGGTATTTACCCAACGTTTCTCCGACAACCCTTGCGGATTTCTTGAAGGGTTTATCGTGATAGAGACCCATCTCACTCATCGCGTAGAGTATTCTCCTGTGAACCGGCTTTAAACCATCTCTGACATCCGGCAGAGCCCTGCTCATTATAACGCTCATCGAGTAATCTATGAAGCATCTCTTCATCTCGCTCTCTATGGTTCTCACAACCACTTCCCCGATCCTTTTCATCAAAACCACCTAGATATCCAGGTTGATTACCTCCTTTGCATGCTCCTTTATGAACTCCCTCCTGGGTTCCACCTTCTCTCCCATCAGGATCGTGAACAGTTCATCCGCCTTTATCGCATCCTCTATGGTTACTCTTATGATCTTCCTCTTACTCGGATTCATGGTCGTCTCCCATAACTGCTCCGGATTCATCTCTCCCAGACCCTTGTACCTTTGGATGGTAACCCCTTTCTCACCCAAGAGCTTGAGTTTCTCTTCCTTCTCCTTCTCGGTGTATGCATACTCAACCCTCTTCCCCTTGCTCAGCTTGTAGAGAGGGGGCTGAGCTATGTAGAGGTATCCAGCCTCTATCAACTCCCTCATGTATCTGAAGAAGAAGGTTAACAGGAGTATCCTGATATGCGCACCATCCACATCTGCATCCGTCATGAGGATGATCCTGTGATACCTGGCATTCCTTATATCGAAATCGTCTCCTATACCGGTGCCTATCGCCGAGATCAAAGCCAAGATCTCCTCGTTCTTGAGCATCTTGTCCATCCTCGCCTTCTCGACGTTCAGTATCTTTCCCCTCAAGGGAAGGATGGCTTGGAACCTCTTATCCCTAGCCTGCTTGGCTGAGCCTCCCGCAGAGTCTCCCTCCACAATGAATAGTTCAGCCATCCTAGGATCTTTTGATGTACAATCAGCTAGCTTTCCTGGCAAGGAAGAGCTCTCGAGAAGGCTTTTCCTCCTGGTTATCTCCCTCGCCCTCCTCGCCGCCTCCCTTGCTCTGTTTGCCAGGATCGCTTTATCTAGGATCTTCCTCGCTATGACCGGATTTTCCTCAAAGAATTCGGATAACCTTTCATAGGTTATGCTCTCAACGATTCCCCTGACCTCCGAGTTTCCGAGCCTGGTCTTTGTCTGTCCCTCAAACTGCGGATTAGGTATCTTGCAAGAAAGCACAGCTGTTAATCCTTCCCTAACATCCTCGCCACTCAGAGAGAAATCCTCGCTCTCGAAAAGCCCGTTTTTTCTTCCATAATCATTAACCGCCCTGGTGAGGGCGCCTTTAAAACCGGATAGATGTGTCCCTCCCTCCCTGGTGTTTATGTTGTTGACAAAGGTGAAGATATTTTCGGTGAAGCCATCGGTATGCTGGATAGCTATCTCGACCTCAACATCTTCCTTCTTGGATTTTATAAAAATTGGATCATCGTACAGGACCTTTTTGTTTCTGTTGATGTACTTCACAAACTCCACCAGACCACCATCGTACTTGAAGATATCCATCTTTCCGGACCTATGATCTATTAACTCTATCCTTATTCCAGCATTCAGAAAGGCTAGCTCCCTCAATCTACTTGATATTATATCGTAATCGAAATCGATGGTCTCGAAGATCTCATCATCCGGGAGGAAGGTTATGATCGTTCCCCTTTCCTCCGTTTTTCCTATAATCTTCAATGGGGTGGTCGGTTTTCCCCTTTCATACCTCTGATAGAATATCTTTCCCTCCCTCTTGATCCTCACCTCCAGCCATCTGGATAATGCATTCACAACCGAAACGCCGACGCCGTGCAGGCCGCCAGATACTTTGTAAGCTACCTTGTCGAACTTCCCGCCGGCATGTAGAGTTGTCATAACAAGCTCCACGCCTGGCTTCTTGTACTTCTTGTGGATGGAAACCGGAATACCTCTGCCGTTGTCCTCGATCGTGACCGATCCATCCCTGTTTATGGTTACTATTATGTGATCACAGTAACCTGCAAGCGCCTCATCTATGGAATTATCGACAACCTCGTAGATAAGGTGATGCAGACCCCTCTCATCTGTACTACCTATGTACATCGCTGGATTCTTTCTCACCGCCTCTAGACCTTCAAGTACCTGGATGGCATCCACATCATAGCTATCCGAGGATCCCCTGGACTTACCATCCATACCATCACTTACCTCGGGGTGTATCCATATGGGATATCTGCTAATATAGTTTGTCCCGATAAATCCAGGCTCGCAAAATATATAAATATAGATCCCTTTAGAATCGTTGCTAGGAGAGGGTAGGATGGGATGCGTAATAGATGGAGATTTAATTACCAACGTCAAGCTCGATTACATCCAGGATTTTGAGATGATGTTTGCTAGGATGGGTATAGAAAGACCGAGGGAATCAGCTGTTTACTATACCATCTTGGTTATAGATAATCCAAAGGAATTCTCTGACTTTCTGAGGATATCTGAAAGGCTCGCGAATATTACGAGAAGACCTTTGGAGGCGGGAAGATCCTGTCTTTTCAAGAATGGTCTGATAGCAAAGGTTTTGTTTTCTAGCGAGAGCAAGGATGATCTGTTTGGCAGAGAGAGGTACCTACCGGTTAACCCCAGGGTGATATGGGAGGAGACGAGGAGAGAGCTCAAACCCATCATAAGCGAGGATACTTATCGTAACATGGAGAAGCATATCATGGAGGTGGTTGACTTCTACAACAGGAATTTCAAGGCTTATGGAATAAAGCTGATGAGGAACGGAAACGTTACCCTACGATACAACAAGATGTGGGTATTCTACACCATGCTCAATAATACCTTGGAGAGGGAGGGAGATCTCAAGATCCATATAGGAGATGAGAACATATCCGAAGAATGTACCTTGAAGTACCTGAGAAGATTCTTGGAGCTGAGCAAGAAGGTCAGGATGATCGTTGAGAGGGAGGATAACCTTCAGACCCTCATCAGGCTGAAGGAAGAGTACAACGAGAAGCTGGAAGCCAGGTACCTTCCGAATGAGGTTACCGGACTCATGAGAAATTTCCTTTTCGGCAATGAGTTAGCTATAACCAGTATGAAGATCTTATCGGAAAGGGATACTCCATATATAGGAACTGCATATGTCGATCTTGAAGATATCGATGAGCTGAATGAGAAGTTCGAGAACCTATGGAACCTTGGAAGACCTATCTAGATTCTCCTGTATGGCAAAGGATACCGCCATGATGGCCGAGGATATAGCTGAATCCGTTGCTATGGTTACACCTGGGCAGAGATCTATAACTAGATCGGCGAACCTGTAGATGCCGGTGGGTATCCCTTCTCTAGATCCTATAAGAAGGTTCGTCCTCCTTTCCTTCAGGACCATCCTGGCTAGATCCTCAGATACCTTGCTGATGGGTTTACCTTCTGGCTCAAAAACGACCATAGCTTCCCCTTTTCTTTCCCTCACCAGCTCGTAGAGGTTCTGGATATAGACCTTCGTCTCCCTCGGTTTATGGGAGTAGACCCTCCTCTGTATCCTGTACCTGCTGGATATCCCCTCAAATACTCCCTCAAGGAACTCTTTAAGCTCGCGAGCATCGCACTTCCCAATCGGAGAGATGACCAGTTCCCCCACCTCAAAGGTCTGGGCTTCCCTGCCTATCCTTATCCCCATCTCCCTCGACACCTTTGGATCACCGAGGTATGGCATCTGGATTACGCTCAGCTTCCTCAGAAAATCCCTCACCATCACCTTATCCCTGTCTTTTTTCCTTGGAAAATCCTTCCCATCTGCGACGCCCATGAATGCATACTCCTTGATTATCTCAACAAAGACGACCTTTTCCGGAAAATCGAGATCGACCTCCATGCCAGATCTATCCCTTATCACCTCTCCGAGTGCAACATTGACATCTATGCTGGAGAAACCATGCCTTCCCCTTCTCCTCGTACGCACCGCAAACCTGCCGTTAACATCTTCGATGATCGAATCAATATTCGATATCATCTCATCCATATCCGCTTTGCATACCACCTTGACCGGCAGTACCTTTTCAGCTTCCGGAATGTTTTCCTTTATCAACCTCTCAGCATCTCTCTCATCTGTAGAAACGAGAACAAGACCAGAATAGTTTAAAGGGTTTGGCAGAGTTTTACATCCCGGTATCAAATCCTCTATCAAGCTTGCGGTAACCTTTTCGTAGCCCCTCTTCGTTTTAACGATGATCTTGGTTTTCTCGAGATCGAACATCCGGCAGGATCACCTTATAGAAATTGGAGGGATGCTCCCGCCGGGATTTGAACCCGGGTCTACGGCTCGAGAGGCCGTTATGATTAGCCGGGCTACACCACGGGAGCATCAACCACCAGACGAGACCCTTAACAGGGTGATCTCATCATCATCGCTTACGCACTCATCTATGGGTATGGGTTTCCCCTTTCTTAACACTATCACCTCATCCGGTTTCATCCCCATCTCTCTCACAAGCTCTTCCGCCTTCCCGCTAAACCTCTTCTCTGCTTCCCTCTTCCCTGGCAGGATGAGTATCCTCATGAACCGATAGGGTAATATAAAGCCCTTAGATTAAATTTTTTGTAGCTGGGGTAGCCTAGCCAGGCCAAGGCGGCGGCCTCGAGAGCCGCTGGTGCAAGGCACCACGAGGGTTCGAATCCCTCCCCCAGCGCTGACCCAATCTTTATAAGATTCCTGATCCATTCGATCGTGTGGGTGGAGGAGAGGGAAGGGCAAGAGTGATAAGTGGTTTGAACTTCAACCCGAAGATAGCCTACTTCTCAATGGAGATATTCGTCGATCCAGATATCCACACCTACAGCGGAGGGTTGGGGATGCTGGCCGGAGATACCATGAGAACATTCGCGGATCTCAACATACCCGTCGTAGCCGTTACCTTGCTATCTGAGAAGGGCTACCTACGGCAGAGGATAGTCGAGGACAGGCAGGTTGAGGAAGAGGATGAGTTCGATCCATCTGAAAAGATGCTACTCATAGCGAAGGAGATCATGCTGAATATCAGGGGAGAGGATGTGAAGGTGAGACCATGGTGCTACTTTGTGAAGGGCACATCCGGGTACAGCTTGCCGGTGATATTCCTTGACACGAATGTGAAGGGAAATAGTGATTGGGCTAGGGAACTTACCAGTTATCTGTATGGAGGAGATCCAGACTACAGGCTTGCCCAAGAGATAGTGCTAGGAATAGGTGGCTTCAGGATCCTGAAAGAGCTCAACTTCTCATCTATCTACAGGTTCCATATGAACGAGGGGCACGCGAGCTTTCTAACCCTCGAACTCTACAGAAAGACGAGGAATATAGATTTTGTTAGGAGACAGTGCGTCTTCACCACCCATACCCCAGTGAAGGCTGGTCACGATTCCTTCAGTATCAAAAAGGTGGAGGAGTTCCTAGGTTATAGTATCCCGGAGGACATCCTACCCTACGTTACTGATAATGGAAACCTGAACATGACAAAGCTCGGTATGTTCTTCAGCCACTACATAAATGGTGTCGCAAAGAAACACAAGGAAACATCTTCGATGTTGTTCCCCCATTACTCGATAGATTCCATAACCAATGGAGTTCATTCCTTGACATGGGTATCCGAACCATTCAAGAGGTTATTCGATAGGTACATGCCTGGCTGGAGGCAGGATCCCTATATACTTAGATCTGCATCAGGTATACCGAGCAACGAGGTATGGCATGCCCACATGGAGGCAAAGAAGATGCTCATAGATTACATCAACAACAACTTTGGCAAGGGATTTTCTCATGATTTATTTACCATAGGATTTGCCAGAAGGATGACAGCCTATAAGAGACCTTACCTCTTGTTTTACGATGAAGACAGGTTAAGGGAGATCGCGAGATCCGTAAATGGTTTGCAGATCGTCTATTCTGGAAAGGCTCATCCCAAAGATGAGGAGGGGAAGAGAATCATAGAGAGGGTTATAAGAGCGGGAAGGAGGTTAGAACCGGATGTGAGGTTCATCTTCATACCAAACTACGATTTCAGGATAGCGAAATTGATGGTCAGCGGTGTCGATCTCTGGCTGAACACACCGAGGATTCCGATGGAAGCATCCGGAACCTCCGGGATGAAGGCAGCCCACAACGGCGTTCCCCAGCTCAGCACCTTGGATGGATGGTGGAAGGAGGGGTACATAGAAGGCGTTACTGGATGGGCTATAGGGGAAGAGGATCAGGAGTCAGATGATCAGAGGGACAGCAGGGACCTGTATGATAAGCTGGAATACAGGATCCTGCCCATCTTCTATAAGTTCAGGGAGAGGTGGATAGAGATAATGAAGAACTGCATAGCATTGAATGCTTCATTTTTCAATACCCAGAGGATGGTTGAACAGTACGTTTTGAATGCCTATTTCTTGTAGCAAGAGCTATATAGAGCTTTTTGCATTTGAAAAAGGGAGATGGACGTATCGAGGATGTTTGGGGAGAGTGCGGGGAAGGTATGGAATTATCTGATGGAGAGGGGTCCATCCAGTGAGAGAAAGCTGAGAAGAAAAACGAAGCTCGAGGAAAGAGAATTCTTTGGAGCTGTTGGCTGGCTCGCCAGAGAGGATAAGATAGCGAAGGAAAGAAACATCTACATGATCGGAAAAACGAACCTGACATGGGAGATAGGGAGCAGAGCTGGAAAGGTATGGAAAGCCCTGAGCATATGGGGAGAGTTGAGCGAAGATGAATTATCGAACCTGCTGGACATGGAGAGGAGGGAGGTGTTATCTGCCTTGGGCTGGCTCGCGAGGGAGGATAAGGTCGAGTTTGTGAACAACAGGTGGAGGTTGAAGGAGATAATCGAATGAAGATAGCGATGATAGGGTGGGAGTACCCACCCTTCAAGGTTGGAGGTCTCGGTACACACTGTTATTATCTGACTCGTTCTCTCGCAAATCTCGGCATCGAGGT
>QMTN01000007.1 GCA_003651105.1 Thermoplasmata archaeon | reverse complement strand
GATGATAACATCATCATCTATGCAAACATCTCATCCGAGAGGTTCGAAATAAAGGATGTCTGGCTATATCTTGAGGTTGATGGAAAGGTTATCAAGAAGAGGATGTTTAGGTACGCCTCCTTCCCGGCTCAGGAAAGGCACAAGGAGGATCCTCTGGCAGATCTTCCAAATGATCCCGTATTCGGTGCGGAGCTCGGTGAGTTCCCATCTAATACGAGCATAACCTACTGGGTAGAGGTTACCAACAGCGCAAATCTATCAACGAGTTCTGATAAGCTGAGTATACAAATCCTCTGAGTATGATGGATATCCTCGATGGAGAGACAAAGGTATTCTATGCAACCCTACCCATGGGTCTCGAGAGGGTATCCGCGAGGGAGATAGAGGGGTTTGGAGGGAGGATCAGGGAATTAAGGGAGGGGAAGGGAAGGGTATTCTTTGAGGGAAGGATGGATCTCGTACCGATCCTGAATAACCTATCGAGAACCTTGGAGAGGGTCATGCTACTGCTTTGCAACACCCATGTGAGCTCTTTGGACGATGTGTACAGAGTGGTGAAATCTCTGGATTTCTCCTTTATTAATCCTGATCAGAGCTTCGCGATCAGGTCATCGAGAACAGGTACTCACGACTTCACTTCTATAGATATATCTAGGGAAGCTGGTCAGGGTGTGATCGATAGCTATCTTAAGGATAGGAAGATCAGGCTGAAGGTTGATCTAGATGATCCCGATATCATAATAAGGGTTGACCTGATCCAAGATGAGCTGTTTGTTGGCATAGATACAACCGGTGATAGGGCTCTGCACAAGAGATGGTACAGGGTTTATAATCATCCAGCCCCCCTCAATCCGAGCATAGCTTGCTCCATGATCTACCTTTCCGGCTGGAAGAAGGAAAAAACCCTTCTCGATCCGATGTGTGGTAGCGGAACCATACCGATAGAGTCTGCCATGATGATCAGAAACATTCCTCCCGGTAAAAACAGAGATTTCTCATATTTCGAGTTCCTTGGAAGGATTCTGCCAGAATTTAGGGAAAGCGGGGATAGTTCCATCATCTTGGGCTCTGATAAGTTCAGGAAACACGTGGAGGGAGCCAAGGAGAATGCGAAGGAAGCTGGCGTTTTGGATACCGTGAGGTTCTTTCAGATGGATGTGGAAGAGCTTAAAGGAATAGAGGCAGAGTACATAGTGACAAATCCTCCATATGGGTTGAGGATAGGCAGGAAGGGCAGGATAAAGGAGCTGTACGAGATTTTGTTCGAGAGATCGATGGATGTGTTGACGGGAGATTCCATACTTACTCTCATCACACCCTATGGGGATCTGATCAGGGATCTATCGATTGCTTTCGGTTTCCAGATAAAGGAAGAGATGAAGGTTAGGTATGGCGATCTAGATACGACTATCTTCAAATTGAAAGCCTAGGTCATGCTCGATGATCAGCCAAAGAGTGCGCTGAGACCTGCTGCCGCCTCCTCCTCGCTGACTTCCTCCTCTTTCTTCTTCTTTTCCTCTTCCTTCTTCTCTTCCTCCTTCTTCTCCTCCTTCGCCTCTGCCTGCGCCGGAGCTGCTGCAACCAGTGAGGCGCTCTTTATGGCTTCCTCTATGTTCACGCCTTCCAGGGATGCAACCAGAGCCTTTACCCTGGCATCATCTACCTTTACTCCCGCAGCCTCCAGCACCTTCTTGATGTTCTCCTCGTTTATCTCCTTTCCCGCGGAATGCAGCAGCATCGCGCTATAGATATATTCCATACTATCTCCTCCTACATCTTTTTATCTAACAAACCTTTGAGCTGCATCGCCTGAGCGTGCGCCTTAGATAGTAAGATCTCTATATTTGATCTGGTTGGATAGGATATGGATAATGATAGGGCTAGAGCGTCTTGATGAGCCTTTGTTATTAGATAATGTATGGTTTCTCTCGTTACCCATCTCCTATCTATAGCTAGTAGGAGGGCATTTCTTATAGCCGTGATTAGCTCGGACTTGAACCTCTCCTCATCTATCTCGAGCACATCCGGTTTGAAGATCACTCCATCTTCGTAGACCGCCCTCAATGAAAGACCTATCTCTATAGGGTAAATCTCCAGCCTCGTCAGGGCTTGGGCAACCTCTCTCGGTATCCTTTCTCCAGCCCTCACCAAGACCTTATCCTTCTTTATCACTACCTTTCCACCCTCTATGGCTGCAGGTATGCCAACCCTCTGTAGTTCACCAACTATTGGGCCTGGCTTGAACGGCGTCTCTCCAGCCTTAACCTCTATATCCTTCTGCGCCACCTCTCCGCCCTTGGCGGGGGCGTTTATCCTGTTTTCCTTTATGAACTTGTACAACCTGAAGGGGTTTTCCCTTGTTGCCAAGATGGCGCTTTGACCAGATATGGAGTTTGAAAGTTCAGCCAGTTTTCCTCCTACAGATTCAAGAGCCCTCTTTATCAGTCTGTTCCTACTAACCCTCAGGACTCCAATCTCCCTTATCTTTTCCCTGAGTTTCTGCATCTGGGGAGCTGGTATATTCTCTATGCCAACTATAGCTATGGATGGGTAGGATGTTATGATGTTTTTCAACTCCTCAACCTCTCTGATCTTCCACTCTGCCACGTGCGCCATGATCAAAACCTCACATAACCCTCTGTGAAGGACCCATCGTTGTTTTAACGTATATCGATTCTATGTTGTATCTCCCTCTCTCAAGCTTTTCCTCCAGCCTTTTAACTATCGCCTGCAGATTCTCTGCAAGCTTCCTCGGTTCCATGTCTTCAGTTCCTATGAGGGCATGGAACGTTTTGCTACTCCTCGATCTTATCCTAACGCTTCTCCTCAAGTTCTCGACAATCGGTTTTATATCGATGGTTGGTGGCACTGGTTTTGGCATCTTCCCTCTTGGACCCAAGATTATACCGAGTTTTTTACCTATTGTTGGCATCAAAGGAGCTTCAGCTAGAAAGAAATCGTGTTCGTTCGCTATCTTTTTCATCTTTTTCTTATCCTGGGCGAGATCGTCTATCTCCTCGGGCTTTATTATGAGATCCACTATCCCTCTAGCCTTGAGAGCTAATTCACCACCTGCAAAGAGAGCTACCTTCGCCGGTTTTCCTCTACCGTGAGGAAGGAGTATCTCTTCATCTATCCTGTTCTTTGGATTGTTCATGTCAACATCTCTGAGTGTTATAGCCACATCTACGCTCTGTTTGAAATTCCTCTTCTTCGAGTTTTTGATCGCCTTTTCTATGGCGTCAACGAAGTTAACCTCAACCATAAGCACCAACTTTTCAGGGTAGAGCTTGGAAATGGAAAGGGTATTTATAAAATTGTTGGTAAGCCCTTTCCATCCCGATCCTTGTACCTGCGAAATATTTATAAGCAGAAATCCCTTGAACTCCTGAAAACAAAAAACAGGGAGGTAAGGAATCATGGCTGAGGAAAAGGCGACAACCGAGGAAGGAACCGTTTTTGTTGGAAACAAGCCACCCATGAGCTATGTGCTGGCAGTGGTAACGCAGTTCAACAGCGGTTTCAAAGAGGTGAGCATCAAAGCGAGAGGCAGGGCGATATCGAGAGCAGTGGATACAGCCGAGATAGTGAGGAACAAGTTCGTCCCGAACGCGAAGGTGAAGGACATAAAGATAGGAACAGAGACGCTCACGAACGAGGAAGGAAGGACGACCAACGTTTCCTCCATAGAGATCGTTTTATCCATGGAGTAAGGGGAGGTACAACTTTTCGGTTGTACCTACACCCCAATTTTTATTTTAATCACCCAACATTTTGACCTTTATATCCTCGTCCATATCTACTATGGCGCCGTTCCCGGTTCTACCTGCTGAGCAGTTTACGACCACGGTATCTCCGAGTTTATCGAAACCCGGTCTCTCATGGATATGACCACAGAGGTGTAGCCTTGGCTTCCTCTCCAAGATAATCTGCCTTATATCCCTGTTCCCCGCATGGATGCCAAAGATCGCATTGTCCAGAACTTTGTATGGCGGAAGGTGAGTGACGAATACGGAGTTTTCATCGAGCATGGATCTTATCTTATCCAGCTCTTCCTTGGAGAAGTGATTCCCTCCCAAACCAACGAACTTCAATCCCTTGAACCTGCACTCCTTGAGATGGATGTTCACCGCCTTGCTCTCATCTATATACCTCAAAACATCCTCGGGATCCACATTTCCATGGATGGCAAGGGTATCGATCGGTATCTGATCTAAAAGTGACTTGGCTCGTTCTCCTGGACCAAAATGGGTTATGTCTCCGCATACCACCACAAGGTCTGGGGAAAACTCATCTATGTTTCTCGTTATCTCCTTTATCTTGAACTCTTTCCCGTGGATATCAGCTATAGCCAGCAACCTCATAAGCCCTGCATAGTGGAAATGGATAAAAATCTTATCCCGTTTCAGCCTCCTTATGAGAGAGTTCCCGGACTACTTTGCGGATGCGGAACAGAGCTTCGATGATGCAAGGTTTGTGATCTTTGGTGTTCCATACGATAGCACCTCCTCCTTCAGGTTTGGCTCCAGGCTGGCGCCAGCAGAGATAAGGAAGGCGAGCTGGAATTTCGAGAGCTTTGATATCTTCACATCCATCGATCTGTCCGAGATACCTATACATGATCTCGGAAACCTTGAGGTTGAGGATAAGAGCGTTCTGGAGATGGTGCAGGAGGTGGAAAGGGTAAGCGAGAGAATTATTAGAAAGGGAAAGTTTCCCATAGCGCTGGGTGGCGAGCACTCCATATCCATAGGTGTGGTAGAGAGTCTTAAAGATGCTTTTATCCTTGTTCTTGATGCCCATCTGGATTTTAGAGAGAGGTATGAGGATAATCCATACAGCCACGCTTGCACCATCAGGAGGATAACAGATAGAGTTGGTGTGGATAATGTTCTAGCGGTGGGGATAAGATCTGCTGGGAGGGATGAGCTCGATGATGCGAGGAGAGAGGGGCTAAGATTTATGACATCCAGGGATTTGAGGAAGGAAGGGGCAGAAGGTGTCATGGACAGAATATCTGGAGACAAGGTCTATATCTCCCTCGATTTTGATGTGATAGATCCTTCCTTTGCTCCAGGCGTATCGACGCCAGAGCCTTTTGGTTTGAGACCTGATGAGGTTATTGAGATCATTAAGGGTTTATCTGACAGGATATGTGGTTTCGATCTGGTTGAGGTCTGTCCAGCCTATGATACCGGTATAACCTCCGTACTCGCTGCAAAGATTGTAAGGATGGTTATCTCTGAGGTTTGGAAAAACAAATATATGGGATAGGTGTTTCGATGGGTCATGAGTATAGATAGAACTGGAGTATACGCTTTGGTTGCACTCATCGTTATAGCATCTCTTACCATCGGTTTGTATATATACAGGGATGATATCGAAAGGCTTCTATCTCCAAAGGTCGTTGAGATCGGTGATTGCGTTTTGGTGAACTTCATAGCAAGATACGCAGAGAATGGAACGGTATTCGATACTTCTTACGAGGAGATAGCAAGGAAGAGCGGGATCTATGACGAGAACAAGAGTTACGAGCCTTTGAAGATCTTCGTAGATCTTAACTACAGCTCACCTCCGGAAGGATACGAGAACTTCTCATCCGACTATATAAGGGGATTGCTGAAGGGACTGGTGGGCATGAAGGAGGGAGAGGAAAAGATCTTGACGATACCTCCCGAAGAAGGATACGGAATAAAACCAAGGATAGGGACCATCATAAATGCGAGCATCTTACCTTTTCCATTGGAAGTTGTTAGCGTGAAAGAGAATGTTACCATGCCAGAGCCATATCGAGAGTACTATGGCAATATCACCACAACCATCTACATATTAAGGATAGCGAACCTCAAAGAAGGAGAGGTCGTACCCGATCTCCTTAACCCATATCCCTGCTGGCGAAACTCATCTGTGATAACCAAGTTGAATGAAACGAACATGTGGATCTACATAAATCCAACAACTGACAGGAATGAGAGCTTCACATTTTCCTATTATGATACCAGGAACGGAACCTTGATTTCCTTCCCAAAGAACAAATCATTAATAAAGAATATAACAGAGGATAGAATAATCGTGGAGGTAAATCCGGATATCAATGATACCATCACCATTTCCATGGGTTTCTTGGGTTACGAGTACAAGGTTGAGAATATCTCTGCTGATAAGATAAATGCATCATACACCCAACCTGATGGAAACAAGAGTTACAGGGATTTTGATAGGGTTTTCGAGATAGAGAGGAACCAGACCGTAATCATAGCTGAGAACTATCCAGAAGAGGTGCTGAGAGATGCGCTTTCATACTTTAAGTTTTTTGATCCAGCATTTCCCTATAGCTTGCACGATCTTGCTGATAAAACGTTGATCTATGAGGTGAAGGTGGAGAAGATCTACAAGACATCGAAACGGGATTGATGCTCTATCTCCCTCTCAAACCTATCGAGAAACTCCTCTTCCTTACCCCTTGGTATCAGGGCTCCAGCAGCATTCCTGTGCCCTCCGCCTATCCCACCAACGGATGAAGCAGCTACCCTTATCGCCCTGGATAGATCTATCCCTCCACTCCTCAGTCTCGCAGAAACCTTGACCCTGTCATCTCCATCGTAAGCAAATCCAATGGTCGGTGAGGATAGATCCTTTGATACAATAGAGGTAACGCTTCCGATCATGGTGTCCTTTATCGAGCTTCCCGCATGGAAGAAATAGACGATCTTTCTCCTTTCCAATCTTCCCTTTGCCAGCTTGATGGATCTTAACAGGTTATTCCTGTGCCTATCCAGATACTTCCTCGCCTCCTCCAGATACCTTCCCCTCGATCCAAGACATATCATGAGGGCGAGATCCGGTTTACCACACCTTGATACAGAATTTACGAGAGTTGCAAACTCTCTGGCATCGTGTAAACCTGACCCCTCTTCCTCCTGCTCGAGCAGATAAACCTCGCCGATCAACCTCCTCACATACCTTGAACCAAATCCTTTATCCAAGAGTCTCTTTGCTATCTCCGAGAGGATCCTTCTCTTATCTTCCTTGCTCAGATCTATCCATCTCTTCCATGCATCGCTCCTCTCAAAACCAAGTTCCATGAGGAACTCCTTGACCCCTCTCGAGGAACGGGTCACTCCGGGTATTATTGGATCGTCCGCATTGTAAAGCAAACTAAATATCGGTTTGCACTCTCTCCCAAAATACTGGATATCCTTGATGATCTTTATCTTTCCCGATCTAACAGCCTCTTCCAAGATCTTCCTGTTCACTCCGATGAGCTTTCTCTCTTCTCTATCCTGCAGGTCTCCGCACGCGCCTATCACCGCAAGGAAGGAGAGTTCTACATTCCTTCTTTCGATCTCCCTCGCAACCAGATAGGTTGCGCCGGCTCCACTCAGCTCCTTATCTCCATCTATACCAAAGTTGTTTGGATTCAGGGTATACCTCGATCTCATGGGAGATCTGTGATGATCGGTCACCACGATATCAGCTCCTTTCATCCTTTCATCCGGACTTAGATCCACAAACCAGATAACCTCCCTATTCTTAGCGAGCAGTCTTTCCATGGTAGAAGGATCCAGCTGTTTGACGAACTCTATCTCAAACTCCTTACCCGCATGCTGTAAAGATTTCACGGCGATAGCTCCACCCGCTATACCATCTGCATCTGAATGGGCAACAACCAGGAACTCGCTCCTTTTCCTTATAAAGTCTGCTATCTCTTTGGCTCTATCCTCTATCCGCATCCCCTCCTTTTCGAGATTGATCAACTATCTATTCTTCGTCAACCCCAAACAGCTTGCACTTCCTGTCCACTTCCTCCTGTATCTTATCTATGATATCCTGTCTCTTTACCGGCTTGAATAGATGCCTGAATCTCCCCTGAACCTTTAGGTACTCCTCAACCGGTTTTCTATGCTTGAGTTTCTTAGTGATGATCGGCTTCAGAGGATTCTCTTCGGTTATCTCATAGAGAACAAATACTCCCGTCTCGACAGCTAATCTCGCTAGCTCAACGGTTTGCTCGGTTCCGAATCTCCACCCGGTTGGGCATGGAGCAAAGACGTGTATAAATGATGGTCCATCAACGCTCAAGGCTTTCTTCACCTTATTCTTGAAGTCAGCGGGGTACGCGATACTGGCTGTCGCAACATAAGGTATATCATGGGCTGCAGCGATCATGGCTATGGGTTTCTTTCTGGTCATCTTCCCAGGTATGACCTTTCCTGCAGGAGATGTTGTTGTCGCAGCTCCAAGTGGTGTTGCGGATGATCTCTGTATACCTGTGTTCATATACGCCTCGTTGTCATAGCACACATAAAGAACCTTGTGCCCTCTCTCGAGCATTCCAGAGAGAGCCTGAATACCTATATCGAATGTACCTCCATCACCTGCGAGAGCTATGATGTTCGGCATCTTTTCCTTTGGAATAACTCCTTTTGAGATCATCGCTTTATATGCTGCCTCGATCCCACTGGCAACTGCTGCTGCATTCTCAAAAGCAACGTGTATCCATGGAACCTTCCATGCTGTCTGAGGATAAGGTGTGGTTGTAACCTCCATACAGCCGGTTGCCTGGACTATTATCGTATTCTTGCCGGCAGCCTCAAGGAGCTGTCTTATTGCTATTGCAGGTCCACAGCCTGCGCAAGCCCTATGACCAGGAGCGAGGAGAGATTCGGGATTCATTCTATCAACTCCTTTTTAACGCCTATCCACACCGGTCTCTCAACCTTTTCTCCAGCCATAGCTTTCTCGCAGATATCTAGGATCTCTCCCATATCCTTGAAAGTGACATCCCTTCCACCCAGACCGAGGATGAAGTCTATCAGTTTGGGTTTCTTTTCCTCGTTTATCAATGCACCAGCGAGATCAGCGTAAACCGCTCCACCGTATCCCATGGAGATGTTTCTCTCAAGGGTTGCGACGATCTTTGCATTCTTTATTAGCGGTAAGATCTCCTTTGATGGGAAGGGTCTTAGAACTGTTATCTTTATTGCACCAACCTTTTTGCCCTCCTCCCTGACCCTATCAACGAATTCCTTGGCTGTTCCGCTTATCGAACCTATGGTAATGAATAT
>QMTN01000006.1 GCA_003651105.1 Thermoplasmata archaeon | reverse complement strand
GCCCTCCTGATTAACCTTATCTCGTGATCATCCTTTTTTAACCTCGAGAGGAGTATCCCTCTGCTGACATCTTTCAACTTTTTTCCTTTAGCCCATCTCCTTATAAGCCTGTAATCCCGAAGGCTTGTATACCTCGCATCGAATCCCAGGATCGAGCAATCTCTTATCAAATCCCTCACCTTTCTCTCCACATCTTCCTTCTTCCTAGCAATGAAAACATCCAGATGCTCTTCCTTGACCTTATCGAGACCTAATGTGATGAGCTTAACCCTCCCATCATCTCTCCTGCACACAGCTATGGATCCCTCAAAGAATCCTCTGACCAGGCCGGTTATATAGGAAAAGGTTGGGTTTGGACAATCCCTCTTTATCGATATTATGCAGTCCACTTCCTCTCGCAGGTTGGAGAATATCTTTTTATTCCTCTCTACTATATCAAGCATGCACGATCCTTTTCCTCGACCAGCCCCTCCTTACTTCCTCTCGTATCTCTGGATCATCTCTTTCAGCTCTTGGAGGCTCTCCTTTATGCTGTCCATCTCTTTCATCTTTTCCTCTTCAAGCTGTCTTATTATCTCCGAGAGCGGTACCGTCAGTCTGTAGACGTGAACCGGTCTTCCCTTCCCCTTCTTCTTGACATCCCTCTTTGTCGCCCATCCCCTCCTCCTAAGCTCTTGCATGGCAACACTTACCTCTGGTTGCCTCAGATTTGCCCCCCTCTCCACATCCGCGGATTTGCATTCCTCTACCTGAGATATGTAAATCAGGGTCTTCGCTAGATTCTTCGGCAGACCGAGCTCTGCAAAGAGTTCTACTACCTTCTCGTCAGTCTCATCTAAAACAGGCTGTCTCTTTTGCTTCATTTTCTCCTCACCGATATTGAAAACATTCAGACCTATTTATAATTTTCTTAATTTTTCCTCTCACTTCTTCAGCCTCACCTCTATCTTCATAAAATCCCTAGCAACCAAGGAATTATCAAAGATCTCCCTGGCTTCTCTTTCAAACTCCTTATCATCGACGTACCTCGGACTTATATGGGTCAAAATAAGTTTATCAACATTTGCCTTGCTCGCTATCTCAGCAGCCTGGCGCGCTGTGCTGTGCGCGTACTCTCGAGCCAGATCTTCGAGATCGGATAGAAAGGTGGAGTCATGGATCAAGATATCCGCATCCTTTGCATACTCTATTACTTTGTCACAGGGTCTGGTATCCCCGGAATAGACTATCTTTCTTCCGGGCCTTGGAGGACCCAAAACCATATCTGGCGTTATGATCCTGCCATCCTTGAGCCTCACGCTCTCTCCCCTCTGTAATTTTCCGAAGAGAGGTCCTTCTGGGATACCCAGCTCCAGTGCCTTGCTCTTATTGAACCTTCCCGGCCTCTGATCCTCTTCCAAGACAAAACCAAGGGTTGGTACGTTGTGTTTTACCCTGAAGGGCTTTACTGAGTAGCCATCGAATCTGACCTCATCCCCCTCATCGAGGTCTATACCCTCTATCTCATAGCTCGGCTTGAAGTGACCGAGGTTCTTCAGCTCCTCGACGATCTCCCTGGTTCCCCTTGGACCGTATATGCGGAGAGGTTCCTCCCTATCATTCAACTGCATGGTCTGTATCAGTCCAGGTAATCCTAGAAAGTGATCGCCGTGGAAGTGAGATATGAATATACTCTTTATCTGCATGTAGCTTAAACCCGATCTCTGGATCTGTCTCTGGGTACCTTCCCCGCAATCCATCAGGATGATCTCTCCACCCCTCTTTATAGCTATGGATGTCACGTTTCTTTTAACCGTTGGCCAGCTTCCCCCGGTTCCGAGGAATATAACATAGAGTTGCATCTCTTGAGGTTATCTAGAAAGGGAATAAAACTATTTTGTGAATACACATATATACCTGGTCAGGTTTCCATGGACCCTGAACGCATGGATCTCCACGAGATCCATGAACTCACAGCCCATCTTCGCCAGCTCCATATCTGGGATCGCACAGACCAGCTTGCTTCCATGCTTGAGGACATCTGATATGGATAGGAAGGATCTCCTGTACAGCTTCTCGATGGGCTCCTTCCTTGTGGTTGACGCCCTGCCGTAGGGAAAGTCTGTAACGACCGCATCCACCTTACCAAAGGATCCTATCTCTCCAACATCGAGATTCTGAATATCGTAATCATCTATACCAAAATGCTCAAGGTTTCTCTTGCAACCTTCAGATATCCAGCCCTGAACATCGCTCCCGAGAACCTCAGCGCCTATGAGACCGGCTTCAATGAGGATCCCCCCGGTTCCACAGAATGGATCCAGGAGTTTCTCCCCCTTTCTTACTCCAGAGAGGTTTACCATACATCTAGCAAGGCGCGGATGCATGGATATGGGTAGAAAGAAAGGTCTCCTGTTTGCCTTTCTCAGCTCGAACTGTCTCCTATCTATTTCAAAAAACCTTCTGCACACAAGCCACCTTTCCCTTGACAGGAGGATCCTTATCTCATCATCCGGTTTCACTAGATCAACCTTGTTGCTCCCTGCATAGATCTCGCCCAAGCTCCTCTCCAGATCCAAGGAGTCTATCCTCTCTCTGCTCCTGTTCTCGCACCTCACCCTGAAGGTTCCCGAGAGTTTTATCTTGATCCTTTTCGCTCTCTCGAGCAGATCGTTTTTCGATGGTTCGCTTGAAAATAGAAAGATATCCACGAAATGCGATAGGGATAACCTCTGGCAAACCTTTCCAAGTTGATCCATCCCGTTCTTCAAGTTGATGATCAGGAAGCTCCCAAAGGTATCAACGTAATCGTAGCCTATCCTCTCTCCTTCCAGACATGATATTACTTCAGATATCGGCAGGGATGGATGCTCCCCGGATAACTCAAAAACGATCCTCATACTAGACTATATCGTAATACTGGCATGCCCTGTAGTATCTACAGATCAGGTGATGGAGGGTTATCTCTCCCAGCAATCTATGATCATCATCTACGACCGCCAATCTCCTCACCCTGTACTTCTTCATCCTCAGAAGAACATCATAGATCCTCTCATCTGGTTTGCAAGTGATGGGTTTCTTTGACATGATCTCCTCAGCCCTGGATACGATACCAAACTGTAAAGATCTGAGATCTGGTTTTCCAAACATGTAAGGCGGGAGGTGAGGTGGCGACAACAGGGAGAGAAGGTCATGCTCTGTGATAACTCCTATGAGCCTCATGTTTTCCTTGTTATCAACAACCCAAACGTGATTCTTTCCACTCACTATTGAAAGGATCGTCGATATCTCGGCATCCTTATCTACGACCGGTAGATCCCATACCCTTTTATCCATGAGATCCTTGACCTTGAGGTCATAGAACTCCTTTATCAGCCTTTCCTTCCTCATTACCAGGGTAGTATCGGCGAGGATATTTAAAACCTTGTGATGCTCATCAGCCAGAGAATCTTGCCCTCTCAGAAACTAATGGTGAGAACGGCAGTTTCTCCTGAGGATAACCTCTCACCTCTCTCTCTATTATCCTGTAGATGTCGTTCAAGCTGTAGGTATCCTTATCCATCTTCAGGCTATCCCTCCTCAGCCTTGGTTTGAACCTACCGCTCCTTCTTTCTTCCTCACCGACAACTATGATTATGGGTATCCACTCCCTCTCAGCGTCTCTTATTTTCTTGGGAACGCTCTCCTCCCTGTCATCTATATCTGCCCTCACCTCGATATTATCGGATATCCTCTCTATCTCCCTCAAGAATCTCTTGCAGTCATCAACATATTCCTTACCAACCGGTATGAACCTGAGCTGGATCGGGGATAACCACAGGGGGAGCATCGGCTTCTCTCCCCTCTTGATCTTCATGGCTTCCCTCTCGAGCAGTGCGTACAGGCATCTGTCTATGCTTCCAGATATGCTCGCGTGAAGGATGTATGGATACCTTTCCTTTCCATCCCTATCGATATAGGTTATCCCGAACCTCTTTGCATTCTCAACATCTATCTGCACCGTGGACAGGGCGCTGGCCTTATCCGTGGTATCTATGATGTTGAACTCGAACTTCATCACGAAGTAGAAGTATCTCTCATCCCATATCTCGACGAGGGCGGGCTTTCCAACAAGCCTGACAAGTTCTCTTGCAAAATCCTTATTCTCTTCATAGAAATCCTTGACAAACCTTATCGCAACCTCATAATCCAGATTCAGGGATCTCATCCATTTCATCGATGCCTCAAACTGCCTTCTGAACTCATCCCTCGCCTGCTTCATATCGAGGCAGAGGGTATGCATGTCAGGCATGGTAAAGGTCCTCAACCTCCTCAACCCAGAGAGTTCACCGCTCTGCTCCCTCCTGAAGCTGTAATGGGTCAGCTCATACAATCTAAGAGGCAGGTTTCTGTAAGATATGGTCATGTCCTTCGCTATCATGTACTGCCCGAAGCATGCGGCAAACCTGAGGAAGAAGTCCTTATCATCCGATCTCACTATGTACTGCCTTGCGGGAAACTTCTTCACGTACTCGCTCAGGGCTGGGTGATCAAGATCATACATAATGGGAGTTTCCACCTGCATACCACCCAACTCTCTGCATATCTCCGTCACATACCTTTCTAAAAGGGTCTTTATCAATCTCCCCTTTGGATACCATCTGAAGTTTCCGGAATCACTGCTCTCCTCATAATCCACAAGCTCAAGCCTCCTCATTATCTTGATATGCTCCGGCTCCTTGGTAACCCTTCTCGTCCCCTTGCTCTCGTAATCATAGAGCTTTTTCAATTCAGGGTAATTAGTATAATCGAAGTCCTCGGCATCTATCAGTTTGCCATCCGGCGTGAGGATGTACCAGCTGGAGGTAACCTCCTTTTCCCTTTCAACCGCTGTTTTTTCCTTTTTTGGAGTTACATCCCTGGATAGCTCCGATAATGGATGACCCTTACAGGATATCCTGAATGCCTTGTACCATCCAAATGGCGCCCTCTTAACATTGTACCTCTCTCTCAGTCTTTCCTCCATTCCCCTCAGCACATCCATCGCCTGCTTCGGTCTGGCCAGATCGGATGACAGATGAGCATAAGGATACAGCATTATGTTATCCACCTTGATCTCCTCAGCGACCTTCTCTATCTCCTCGCATCCCGCCTCTATCGCTCCTTCCAAGTTCTTCTCATCCTTCCTCTCCACCGCTATCAGCGCAACCAGAGCCTCTTCCATCCTATCGTTTCTCTTCTTCAGCTCCTCCGGATTCTTTATAGCCTTTCCCTTAACCTCGTACTCGATGTAATCGCTATGCAACAGCAATATCTTCATGCAAAACCAGAAAGTTCTCGACATTATTAAATCTAATCAGTTGGTTGTGGGGGAGGCGGCGGAGGTGCGCCTCTAGCACGAAAAGTAGCGAGTGCATCCCCAGTGCAATCCCATCTCTCCGCCTGATTCAGAAATTGATTGTTGGTTTATGAAGTTTTCGCTTAACATCTCAGATCTCCCTGAGCAGATCCCTTATGGCTCTCCTTACCGCCTCATCGGAATCGTATCTCGGTCTCCAGCCCATGGATCTTATCTTCCCGATATCGAACCTGAATCTCGGAACATCTCCCTTCCAACCCCTGTCTCCTCCAGTATACCTGAATCTGACATTCTTTAGCCCCATCTCCTCGACGACCATCCTCGCTATCTCGTTCACCTCCGTCGCCCCCTCAGTTCCGAGATTGAACAGGTTTATCCTTTCCTTGGATCTCTCGAAGGCATAGATCATGCCATCGATGCAATCGCTGATGTAGAGATAGGATTTCTTCTGCCTCCCATCACCCAGGATCTCCAGCTCTTCCGGATTCTTCCTGAGTTTCCTGATGAAATCGTAGATCACGCCATGCGTACACCTTGGGCCAACCACGTTTGCGAACCTGAATATCCAGGCTTTCATGTCATAGGTGTGGGAGAAGGATGATATCAATCCCTCGCACGCGAGCTTTGCAGCACCGTACATGGATATCGGCAAGAGAGGACCAAAATCCTCCTTCAGGGGTATGGGAGGGGCTTCTCCATAAACGGTACTGCTCGATGAGAAAACGATCTTCTCGATATCTCTTCTCCTCATCGCATCCAGCAGGTTATAGGTCGCCATTATATCTATCTTGGATACCTCGGGCTTGATGGAACCTATCCTGACATCAGGTATGGCTGCGAGGTGGAAGACAACATCATACTCTTCTTCCAGTTCCCTGTCAACCCTTTCCCAATCGAGAAGGTCTGCCTCCACCAGCCTGAAGTACCTTTTTCCAAGATGATGCTCTATGAACTCTCTCCTGCCAGAGCTGAAATTATCATAGACCACGATCCTCTCATAACCCTCTCTGACGAGCCTATCCACTAGGTGACTGCCTATGAATCCCGCACCGCCTGTTACGAATGCTCGCATGCTACTGAGAAATCAAGAAAAGTACTTAAGGGATTTGGATGGAGGTGAGAATCGATCTGGTAAAGGTACTGACGGTTTTCCCTGTAGCTGATTGGTACATCAACCTAGTGCAAAATCCATGGAGAATACCTCTGAAACATCGTTGCATCGCCTTGGTAGAGCATTTGCTGTATATACCTCTTGGTTTCATGGCAACCCTCTTCCTCGGTTCCGAGCTGGCTATCCTGTTGTTCATCCTGCTCGCCATCTTAGTAATACCTCTCGAGATCTACCTTGCACTGCATGGTATCGAGCCATGGAGTTTTCTGAAGGGAAGGAAAAGAAGTGAGGTCTCTGCTCTATTCCTGTGTGTCCTCGCAAACGAATTCATCTACTATACAATCGGTTGTTTGCTCACCTTCATCTGATCAGAGCGGACCCGCCGGGATTCGAACCCGGGATCTGCAGCTTAGGAGGCTGCCGCCCTATCCTGGCTAGGCTACGGGTCCTCGAGATCCATGCATTCCAAATCCCTTAATCTAATAACATCTACTTCAATATTTCTGGATTTGAAGTAATCCATCATGCCGGGTATGTGCCCATCTCCAACGAATGCGATGATGTTCTTGTAATCCTTGCTCAGCTCCTCTAACCTCATCGCCATGTGCTCATTCCTCTCATCTATCAGAACTCTCTTTATGGATGGAAAACTCTTTCCTATCTCCTCGATCACCTCATCGACGTTCTCCCTCATCCTGTCTATCTCCCTCTTTATGGTCGATTTCCTTCCCAGGAGACCCACTATGCCTGATAAGAAAAGCCTCACCCTTTCTCCTAAGCTCATGGATTTCCAGAGATTCCTGAATACGGTCTCCGCATCCATATCGATGAGCTCTATGGGTATCTCCTTTTCTCTTGCAATCCTTATCGCACTCAGGATTTCGTTACCAACCTTCGTTCCATACCATTCCGCAACCCTCTGCTGAAACCTTGAGAGGATCACATACATGATGGGCAATCCTCTCCTTTCCCGGCTTCCGGATAGCAGAGCTCTGTATCTCCTTTCATCGAGCTCTAGGCACACTAGATCTGGGGATCTGTCCTCGATTATCTTTCTCATCTTGTCTGAAAGATCGAAGACATGACCCACCCCGACTATGGTGATCATGCACACTGAGATAGACTTTTATAAGAAAAAGGTATTCCAATCTCTCCAGCACGGGTGATGGGCTTGGGTAACATAAAGACCCTTCACATAAAACAGATAGCGATCCAGCTGGTGGAGAGGTTTCCAGATCAGTTCACCAGGGATTTTGATCACAACAAGAAGAAGGTCGAGGAGCTAACGGATATAAAGAGCAAGGAAGTGAGGAACAGGGTTGCGGGTTATGTTACAAGGTATTACACCTTGAAGTTCGGAAAATAACTCATTTTTGGGTAATAACTCAATTTTAAATATCTGAGATCCTATCATCCTTCCGAATGGATCCGGGGGAGAAGGTTAGAAGGGCTATAAGTGATCTGAGGAAGGGAAAATTCGTCCTCGTGCATGATGGTATAGATAGGGAGAACGAGGTGGATCTGATAATATCTGCGCAGTTCGTGGATAAGGATTCCATAAAGATCATGAGGAAGGACGGAGGAGGGCTCATCGTTCTGATGATCGCATGGGAAATAGCTGATAGGTTCAACCTACCTTACCTTGCCGATCTCTACCAGAGGATATCTGACAGGTATCCCATCTTGGGAGAACTCATACCATCCGATCTGCCGTATGATACGAAATCGTCCTTCTCCATATCCATAAATCACAGGAGAACCTTCACGGGCATATCGGATGAGGACAGGAGCTTAACAGCGAGGAGATTTGCAGAGTTATCAGAGAACGGATCCGTAGATGACTTCTGCAGAGAGTTCAGATCCCCAGGTCATGTTCCGATATGCATAGCTAGAAAGGGTCTCCTGAAAGAAAGGAAGGGACACACCGAGTATGCTGTCACCCTCATGAAGCTATCTGAACTAGTGCCGGTAGCCCTGGGATGCGAGATGATAGGAGAAGATGGTAAGAGCATGAGCGAAGAGGATGCAAGGGCTTATGCGGAGAGAAACGGTTTAATCTTCCTTGAGGGTTACGAGATCGAGGAGGTATTTGATAGATGGTTAGGGTCTTGGCAACTGGTACATTCGATATAATCCATCTGGGTCATATAAGATACTTGGAGGAAGCAAAGAGGCTAGGAGATGAGCTGATAGTTGTTGTTGCCCACGACAATACGGTCAGGAAGAGGAAGCACGATCCAATAATGCCCCAAGAGATGAGGAGGAGGATTGTCGAATCCTTGAAACCTGTTGATAAGGCTGTCAGTGGTAAGGATGGAGATATACTCGAGATAGTCAAGGAGATCAAACCGGATATCATCGCCCTGGGCTATGATCAGGATTTTGACGAGGAGGAGCTCGAGAGGAGATTAAAGGATATGGGGATCGAGGTAAGGGTTGTTAGATGCAGAAAATACGATGGTGATCTGGATGGAACGAGGAGGATAATAAAGAGGATAGCCGAGAGGATCAGGAGCAATAGGTTATACTCCGGTGAGAGGGATGAAGAGGGTGGGGATAGCTGATACGACCTTTGCGAGATACGATATGGCTAGCTCAGCCATCGATGAGCTGTTGAAACACAGACCAGATATAGTCATAGAGAGGTACACGGTTCCGGGGATAAAGGATCTGCCCGTTGCGTGCAAGAAGCTATTGGAGGAGAGGAATTGTGATATAGTGATGGCAT
>QMTN01000005.1 GCA_003651105.1 Thermoplasmata archaeon | reverse complement strand
GCGAGGGATGATGTGATCGTCATGCATCCCCTCCCAAGGGTGAACGAGATAGATCCGGAGATAGATGGAACAAGGCATGCGGTCTATTTCAAGCAGGCATTCTATGGCATACCCGTGAGGATGGCCATACTATCCTCCCTTCTGGGGGTGAGCGTCGAATGAAGAAGAAGGAGCTCAAGATACCCTTGATAAAGGATGGGACGGTCATAGACCACATAACCGCAGGGCAGGCGGTGAAGGTTCTGCACATCCTGGGTATACCGGAGAGAACCCTGGATTCCATCGTTAGCGTGGTGATGAATGTCAAGAGCAAGATAGGAAAAAAGGACATAGTAAAGGTGGAGAACAGGGAGCTGAAACCCGAGGAGGTGAACAAGATAGCTCTTGTTGCGCCGAAGGCGACAATAAACATCATAAGGGATTATGAGGTTGCGAAGAAGTTCAAGGTGAGCCTTCCGGATGAGATCGTCGGGATAGTCAGATGCCCCAATCCCAACTGCATATCGAACAGCAGGGAGCCTGTCAAGAGCAGATTCAGGGTTATATCCAGGGATCCTCTGAGGATAAAGTGCTGTTACTGCGATAGGGAACCCGATGATATAGCTGAGAACATCATCTAGCTCCGTAGATCTCCTCCAATAGTTCCTTTGCCCTATCAAGCCTTATCTTACCTTCCTCTATCATCCTCCTCGCTATCTCATCTATCTGTTCACCCTTTGCGCCGGCCATAACAGCTATGTTCTGGGCATGGAGCTCCATATGCCCCTTCTGGATTCCAACCGTGGATAGAGCGAAGAGGGCTGCGAAGTTCTGCGCCAGGCCTACGCTTGCGAGGACCATGGCCAGTTCCTTTGCCGTCTTCACCCCGAGTATCTTCCTGCATATCTGGGCTTTCTTATGGAGGGATACCGCCCCGCCAACCACTCCCACAGCTATGGGTAGCTCTATCTCCCCAACTAGGTTACCCTCCTCGTCCTTCCAGTATCTGGTCAAGGGCTTGTACGATCCTCCCCTCGCAGCATATGCATGAGCACCAGCTTCTATCGCGCGCCAGTCATTGCCAGTTGCTATGACGACTGCATCTATCCCGTTCATTATCCCCTTATTATGGGTAGCAGCCCTGTAAGGATCGAGCAGGGCAAACCTGTAACCTTCCAGGAATGCATCGACCTTATCCTCCCCTCCCATGGCTTCCTTATCGAATGTTGCCCTGGCTCTTGCAAGTCTTCTATCAGCCAGGTTCGATATTATCTTCAGCCTCGCCTTGCCTCCAGTCAGCTCCTCCAGATAAGGAGCTATTGCTTCGACCATGGTATTTACAGCGTTCGCACCCATAGCATCCCTGACATCAACCAGCAGATGGACGACCAGCATCTCATCCTCACCAAGCTTTCTTATCTCCAGATCCTTCGCCCCTCCACCGAGGCTGACGAGCACCTTATCCTGATCGTTCGCTATCCTCAGTATCTCCTCCCTCGATCTCAGCAAACTCTGGATTGCTTCATCGATATCACAAACATTCACCAACTGAACCTGCCCTATCATTATCTGTTCATCCGCCTCAGCTTCGAAACCTCCCCTGATCCTGGCTATCCTCGCAGCATTACTGGCTGCTGCGACCACGCTCGTTTCTTCAATAGCCATCGGGATAAGGTAATCCTTGCCGTTGATGAGGAAGTTCGTCGCTATGCCTATCGGAAGCTCGTAGATACCTATGACATTCTCTATCATCCTGTCTGCGATATCCTTGTCGATGGCTAAGGAGAGTTTGCCATCCTTCAGGAAGCTCTCTTTTTCATCCCGAGATAGATCAGCAAATCTCGATACTCTATCTAACCTCTCCTCGATATCGAGCTTGTAGAAGCCCGGGATCCTCGATGTTTTCTCGATCATGATACCCTAATCCATGAACTGATTTATTTATCTGTCTAAATCTTTTACGACGATCGGCGAATCTTCAAGGTGAAACCCTTCCTTCTGAGGAGGTTCGAGATCCTGGAGATATCTTCCTTCGAACCTTTCTCGATGCGTATCTCCGCTGGATGAGTCCTGCATGGATAGAACCTTCTGATCTTGATGAAAACCCTCTCCATCTCTCCCTTCGCCAAGATCAATCTCAACCTTCTGATACCTTCATGCTTTGGAAGGAACCTTTCCAGATCTCTCGGATTCTTGAGGTCGATCCTCTTTCCTCCAACCTCGGCCGAGATCACCTTCTTGAAACCGGATCTGTACAGGGGTTCGATGATAGATCTTGTCAGATCTTCAAGGTCCTCTTCGCAGTATCCTAGGATCGCGAGAAGTCTATTTGAAGTCCTTTCCCTCCTCCTGAACAACCTTATCCTGACATCTTCTCTCTTCGGAGCTTCCTCCTTCCTCCTTTTCTCCTTTCCATACCCATAGGTTGCACCTATCCACTCACCGACCTCCTTTGGGCCATAAATCCATGGAGGATTCACTATTCCCTCTATTTTAATACCTCCCTCGTCTTGACCGCCACACCATACTCGAATGCCAGCATCTCCTCTCTGTTCAATAAGGTTCTTCCAACAGCTATAAGATCATCATCCTTAGAGACGATCAGACACTCATCGAAGGGTCTGAGCCTTGAATCACAATCCACAACGAATCTGGAGAAAACATTCCTTCCCTTCCTCACGAAATCGATCGCTTCATCTTCGATGATCACCCTGAACCTGGGTGGAGAGTAAAAGTTATGAAGAATCCTCGCTCCCTCGATCTTTAAGGTAAAGAATCCATCGTGCGCCCTCATCGAAAGGATGTGCCTTCCGTCCAGATAGACATTCCTTATCTTTCCGGTTGTCTTTGATTTCACCAGATCAATCTCTCCATCCAGCAGTACGTCGGATACTCCTCTTCCGAACTGCATATCCAGAGTGTACCTGATCCTGTCGATATCTAGATCTCTTTTTCCTTTCCTCGGTCTCTTTATGGGCTTCATCCCAAACCTTTCCAGCAGTTTTCTCTTCAGCTCTTCAGCCGAAGACTTGCTTTCCTCGTCCATCGATCTCGGGAAGACCGACTGGGCTATGGGATACATCTCATCCAGAGGTAACGGAACCGGTCCTATAGGAGAATCAACCAAGATCTCGCTCGAGCTCCCCTCCCATACCTTTCTGTAAACCTTACCATAAGGTTTCTCGACCTCTTCCATGAACACCACCTCCCTGCTCCTCGGGACGTATCTTTCCAACAACCTCCTCTGGTACCTGTAAATCACCGGTCTGTGCAGGGTGTGGGTATTCCTGTAGAAAAGGGCGGATCTCTTTGAAAGATTCTCGAACCTCTCCAGCCATTCCTTGATCCTTTCATCCCTCAACTCTCTAAGTGCATCCATGAGCATGGGATTCTGGCTAGCTTTCTCCTCGACGATCTCCCATATCTCGCCATCTCTTATGGCATTCTTTATCCTCCTTATCTCTGAGAAGCAGACATACAGATTGTGCAGGGCCAGTCTCCTCTCCCTCTCCTCCTTTTCCATCTCGAGGAGATCCTTGACATCGGTTCTCGCGCAGACGGGACAGTTACATGGTAGCTCCTTGAGATCCTGAAGCTTCTCGGTGCCCCAAGGGAAGATCATCCTGTCATCCCTGGCATACTTCGCATAAGATGCCGAATCCAGAAGATCCACACCCAGGGCTATGGCGATGGGAAAGATTATCGGATGTCCGGCGCCGAAGAGGTGAACGACCTTTGAAGGGGAGAGGTGCATCCTCGATGATATGATAACCTTAACCAGCTCGGCATACCTCTGGTTCTCCATCAGGGGAACAACCCCACCTATTGGTGTTACCTCGCAATCCATCCCGCTTATCTCCCTGGCACAGTAGCTTCTTAGATCATCATAGAGACCTCCTTGGATGGGGCATGATAGGATCATCTCTCCCCTGATTCTCAGGCTCTCCCTTGCTCTCTTCAAGGTTTCCTTGACTTTCTTCCTGGCTTTGGGGTAGCTGTCATCTGGAGTAACGAAGAGATCGAGGATGGTTCCTATATCGCTACCTATCCTCCTCTGGAAATCCACTATCTCCAGGGGATCAATATCGATGTCACCGTACACATACGATTGGAATGTTCCGGAATCCGTCATGATAGCTCCATCAAAGTCAAGGAGCTCATGGATGCCCCTTTCAAGGGCATCCTCCCTCAACCTATCACTCCTGTAGATGATGTAGGAGTTGGTTATCAGGATCTTGAGATTAAATAGCCTCTTCAATTCCTTTGGTTCGATCAAGATCTTGTTCGGGTTTATAACCGGGAGAAGGGCAGGAGTCTCTATTTTAGCATGTTTCGTTTCAAGGATGCATATCCTGGCGAGACCGTCCCTCTCCTTCAGCTCGAACCTCATCCTATCTGGATCGGATCGATGATTCTTTTCAGTATCGCCATTGCAGATAGAGATGCAAGATAGCTCGATTTCGGATTCTTTGGATTGGGCATGTTCTCGACCTCTGCCCTCAGCCTCCCAAACCTTCCATGAGCAAGAACCTTGTGATGGATCCTCGCTGCGACCGGATCGGAAACGATCTTCACCTCCGTTTTATCTGAACCTATCCCGGCAAGGGAGACGCAGGCGGCAACATTTATGTTCTGGGGAAAAAGCTTGACAGCTTCCCTCGCTGGTCCATGATAGAGAACAACCCTCTCTTCATCCTTTCTCCCAAAGGATTCTGGAGGCTTGGTTGTCACCAAGGTAACCTCGCTCAAACCCCCTATCCTCGCTGCAGATATACCATCGATACCACAGAGGGCTCCGGAAGGTAAGTATATCTTGCACCTCTTCTCCTTCGCTATCCCAGCAAGCCTCTCCCTCAACTCATCATCCAGGAGGGCTCCTACGCTCATGATGACCAGATCCTTGCCAGCCCTCAGTACCTTCTCGCTGTACTGGTATACCGCTTCTTGAGATGCACACTCAAAGACAACATCACTCCGCTCGATCAACTCATCGATATCCCTTGCTATCCTCCCCTTCTTTATCCTGCCCGCCAGTCTGTTCTCAGCTTCCTTAACCTTGTCATAGAGGTAGATCGTCTCTATATCATCGAGTTCATCGGCGAAGAGAGCAATATCACTACCTATCGCTCCACAGCCGATGATTCCGAGTATCATGGGATCACCGAATCTCGATAACCCATCTAGTATATAAGTTATCTGATTGCATAGGGTCTGCACAACCTTTATAAGTTACAACCGTTTCAACGGTAACCCGATATGACGGATTATGACCAGAAAGAGATAGAGAGGAAGTGGCAGGAAAGATGGCAAAAGATGAAGATATATCACTTTGATTTTGACAGCGATAAACCCGTCTACAGCATAGATGTTCCTCCAAGATATGCATCCGGCCCCCTGCATGCCGGGCATGCGGTTCATTATACGCATATAGATTTTGTTGCAAGGTACAAGAGGATGAGGGGTTACAACGTGTTCTTTCCCCTCTGTTTTGATGTCAATGGTATACCCATAGAGGAAAGGGTCGAGAGGAAGCTCGGAATAACCAGGAAGGATATAGACAGGCATGAGTTCATAAAGCTCTGCTCAGAATTTGCTCAAAAGAATATAGAAAAGATGAAAGAGCAGTACATCAAACTTGGAGAAAGCATGGATCCAACCATCTACTACCAGACCGATGCAGAGTACTACAGGAGGCTCACCCAGATATCGTTCATAGAGATGTACGAGAAGGGATTGATCTACAGGGGAGAGTTTCCGGTAAACTGGTGTCCACGCTGCATGACAGCAATGGCTGATGCCGAGATTCAGTACATCGAGAGAGAAACGACGTTAAACACGATAAAGTTCTATTTCAAAGATGAACAACCCGAGCAGGTGCTGAAGTACCATGGTATAGGTAAGGATGAGAGAGGTTTCTATGTGGAGATCGCAACCACTAGACCCGAGATGCTTCCAAGCTGTCAGATAGTTGGGATTCATCCAAAGGATGAGAGGGCGCCTTGGCTCGTTGATCAGGTGCTGAGGGTTCCGTTCTTTGATAAGGAGGTAAAGATAGTTGCAGATGAATCTGTTGATCCGAATTTTGGTACGGGAATAGTGATGATATGTACCATAGGTGATAAGGAAGACCTGAGATGGGTCTTCAAGTACAATTTGAGGATGGAGATGTGCATAGATGAAGAGGGAAGGATGACGGAGATATGCGGGAGATATCGAGGATTGAAGATAGAGGATGCGAGAAAAAGGATTTTGGAGGATCTCGAGAGAGAGGGATATCTTGTTAAGAAGGAGCCGTTGAAGCAGAGCGTCGGCGTGTGCTGGAGGTGCAAAACGCCCATCGAGTTCATCCTGACCAAGCAGTGGTTTCTGAAGGTGATACCTTTCAAGGATCTGGTTCTGAAGATAAGCAACGAGATAAGGTGGTATCCGGAGTACATGAAGAAGAGGCTCGAGGAATGGGTCAACTCTCTCGAATGGGACTGGGTCATATCCAGACAGAGATACTTTGCTACGCCCATTCCTGTATGGGAATGCGAGAACTGCGGGAATGTTGTTCTCGCGAGAAAAGAAGATTGCTATGTGGATCCAACGAGAGATCCACCCCCTGTTGATAAATGCCCAAAGTGTGGTGGAAGGCTCAAGGGGAGTGAAGAAGTTTTTGATACATGGATGGACTCCTCTATATCTCCCCTTTACAATACATTCTGGCACAGGGACGAGAAACTCTTCAAGAAACTGTACCCGATGAGTCTCAGACCCCAGGCTCACGATATAATAAGGACGTGGGCTTTCTACACCATCCTTAGGTGCGCCTTGCTCACCGGAAAGAAACCCTTTGAGAGCATAATGATGGGAGGTTTCATACTATCAGAGGATGGTACGCCCATGCATGCGAGCCTCGGTAACGTCATAGATCCTCTTGAGATCATAGATGAGCATGGTGCCGATGCCTTCAGGTGCTATGCTGCAAGCTGCTCACTTGGAGAGGATAATCCCTTCAGAAGAAAGGATGTCGTCAGGGGAAGAAGATTGCTGAAAAAGATATGGAACGTTGAGAGATTCATATCCCAGTTCCTGCCGAAGGAAAAACCAAAGATGCCGGATGAGCTGAGACTCATGGACAGATGGATCCTGACCAAGTACAGTAAGCTGGTGAAGAGATGCACGGAGCTCATGGACAGGTTTGAGTTCTCTCAAGCCATGAAGGAGATGGAGTACTTCCTTTGGCATGAGCTTGCGGATCACTACATCGAGATGGTCAAGAACCTCCTTTACCGTGGCAAACACATGGAAAGTATAGGTTTTGCCATCTACAACGTTGGACTCGGAATGATAAAGCTCTTCGCCCCATTCTTCCCCCATATAACGGAAGAGATCTACCACAGATACTACAAGGATAAGGAGGGGAAAGAGAGCATCCATGTATCTGACTGGCCTGAAGAGATCCTGATAGATGAGCTCGCAGAGAAAAATGGAGAGTTCATCAAGGAGATCATCTCGGCCATAAGGAGATGGAAGGGAGAGAGGGGCATAGCCCTGAATGCTCCCATGGAGAAGGTCATGATATTCTCTGATAAGACAAAACTCATCGAGGATTGCAGAGAAGACATAGTATCTACCCTGAACATAGGCGAGCTCATCATATCCGGAGAGATTGAGAGGATAGAGAAGAGGGCTATCAAGGTGAAACCGAGGTTCGCATCCATCGGCAGAAGATACAGGGAGAAGGCGAGGGATCTGTACAAGATGATCGAGAGGGAGGATCCGGAAAGGCTGTACAGGGAAATGGTGAACAAGGGCGTGATCAAACTGAATGGCTTTGAATTAACATTCGATGATCTAGATTTCGAGTTCTCCCACTCCGTGAAAGGAGAGGATGTGGACATCCTTGAGGTGAATGGATCTATCATCGCGATACCAGTAGCCAGATGAGTATAGAGCTACAATATTTGAACAACAAAATTTTTATATAATCATGGTCATAATTAAAACGATAGCCATGAGCAAGATCAGGAGGTCGTTTATAGCTATATGGATGATCTCCTTTCTCGCCCTGATCCTACAGATAGCTCCCGAAAATGCTCACGCGGGTCTACTGAGGGCGAAGTCTGAGCTGAAGATGATGGCTGAGGAGGACTACTTCTATGAGGTTCAACTGAATAGAGAGATGGAGACAAACCTCACCATATCTTACAGCTGGGGCAGGCTGGCTATTCCTGCTGGCTACTTCCTGCTCAGACCTTCTCCCACGAGAATAGATATCGAGATAGCCAGCAAGCCGTCCTGGTGTGAGGTCGAGTTAGAGAAAAAGAATCTGTCTGCGGAGATGAGCATGCTCTCCATATTTGGAGGGAATGTAACCCTGGAGACGAGAGTAAGGTTTAGGATTGTATCCAAGGACGCACCTGGACTTGAGGAGGGCAGGATCGTTCTGGTAGCGGTTGCGGAGAAGAATGGAAACATAAACTCATCTTCTGCCAGTTGCGAGATAGTGATCGTGCCAGCTTTCTATCCAGATGTCGAGGTGGACAATGATTATTTCTCCTTGATACTTTCTCCCGGAGAGGAAAGGGAACTGGAGGTTGAGGTTGAGAACAGAGGAAATATGGAGATAGTTGCAAGCATAGAGCCTGCGGAAGAGTTACCAGAGCTCGTATCCATCGATACCACGTTCGCTAGATCTATTGATATAGATCCCGGGGAGAAGAAGATACTGAGGTTCAGGGTGGAGATAGAGAGCTATGAAAAGGAGATCGAGGAGAGGTACATTATACCCCTAGAGCTATCGTACTTCGCGAAGGGTCACGAGGAGCTGAAAGGAGAGAGCATAGGGATCGATCTGGATCTGAGGATAAAAGGTCAGCCGAAGCCGATCATATCTAAAGATACCATGGTTATCATAGAGGGTGTGGTGATACTCGTACTTTTGATAGCCCTGATAGCTGTCATCGTAAGGTGCAGACGCTGAACCAATTCGTCAGGATTTTAAATCTCCTCTTTATTCTCTTTCTCGGTGGGAGGAGTGGCAGAGAAGAATCTTCTATCGAATCCAGCACCCCTTGGGTTGATGGGTTTCGGGATGACAACTGTTCTTCTGAATCTGCACAACGCGGGCTTGTTTGATTTGGGATCGATGATCCTGGCGATGGGCATCTTCTACGGTGGGCTGGCTCAGGTATTTGCAGGTCTCATGGAGTTCAGAAGGGGAAACACCTTCGGAACGACCGCTTTTTGCTCGTACGGTCTGTTCTGGCTATCGTTGGTTGCAATAATCCTGTTACCATCAGCCCTCGATGTGCCTTCCCCGAGCAAGGTGGCGATGGCATCTTATCTCTTCATGTGGGGGCTGTTCACCTTCATGATGTTCCTCTCAACCCTTAAGATCAGCAGAGCCTCACAGGTGGTTTTCCTGAGCCTGGCGATCCTCTTCTGGCTCCTTGCTCTTGGAGAGGTAACGGGAATGGGTTTGATAACGAGGATAGCGGGTATCGAGGGCATATTC
>QMTN01000004.1 GCA_003651105.1 Thermoplasmata archaeon | reverse complement strand
GTTTTCGATCGATCCAAAGGATTACTGGAGGTTCAGGAAGAGACTAGAGGAGGGTCTATCCGGAAGCAAGAAGGTTGAGTTGTTCAGGGTTGGAGAAAGAGCTATCTTGGCTGAGAGGGTAAACTCATAGCTCCCTCTCCATGATCACATCAAGGATCTCCTCTGGATCCCTTATCCTTATCAGTTCCCTCCTGCTGATGGTAGGTGTACCCTCTATATTCTTCCTCTCATCCCTGTCCGTCAGTATCACCGCATGCTTGCCCGTGACCTTGGCTATACTGCTCATGATCCTCGCTCTCTTCCTCAACGAGAAATCGTATCTCCTCACGCTCGTCAGGATGATGTTCCTCCTCTCCTTGCTGACCGCATCAAAAAGGCATCTCCTTACGGGTATGACCTTGTAACCTATCCTCTCTATGATCGATAGCATCTCCTTCTGGAAGTTGTAGAGCCATTCTATATCCTTAACATCCCTCCCGATCCCGCGAGATCTCATTGGCTTGAGTAGATCTAGGTCCCTTATTATGCTCGGATCGAGAACCTCCTCCATCAAGGCTGCTATCTCTACCCTCGCATCCATCCCCTCTTCGTACATCTTTATGGCTCTCCTTGAAACATGGAGCAGTCTCGCCAGATCCCCCCTAGATAGGTTCTTCCTCTCCCTCTCCTCCCTCAGCCTCTCGCCCTCTATCTTCACATAGAAGCCACCTGGCGCGGCATAGACCTGTACCGGCAGGTTGTATACCAGATAATTTCTGAGGGTTGTTGGGGTTATGGTTGGTACACCGTTCCTGAAATAGACGACATCATCCTCGAGCTTGGAGGAGCCATCCCTCTCGCCAACCAGTATGAGAGATGCCCTCAGGGCATAGGCTAAGGTCTTCAATTCCTTGGCGGTTTGTTCGTTGAACGCATCGATGTTGGTCAAAACCTTGAGGATGATGAGCTTGTTATCCCTCCTCGCGAAGAGATCGAAACCAACGTCTTTGAAATTACACTCCTCGGATACTTGGAATCCAGCCCCTCTCAAGATCTCCTTTACCTCTTGGAGGATCCTCAGCCTTTCCATTTGATATATAAACTAATTGCAAATATGATATATAAGGATATCCTCCACTTTATGGTAACATGGTTGTCTGGATAGGGATAGATGATACCGACTCAAAGAAGGGAGGTTGCACAACCTATGTAGCCTACAGACTGATAGACAGATTACTGGATGAGGGATACAGCCTTATCGGTTTTCCAAGACTTGTCAGGTTGAACCCAAACATCCCCTGGAAGACCAGGGGAAACGGAGCGGTATCCTTCAGGATAGGGAGAGGAAAAGGGAAGAGTATCACGGTTGGGGAGAGAGACGGAAGAGAGTTTCCATCTTTTGGTTATGCCGATAACGATGTCGATCTCGAACATGTGAAAGAAATCATCGAGGAGATCTTAGAAGAAGAAGCGCACCTATCCGATGAAGCCACAAACCCGGGCTACGTGATCACGAAGGAGAAACCGGAAAGGGAGTTATATGAGAGGTGTGTGAAGAGCGTGGTATCCTTGGAGGATGTTCTCAGGGTTCTCAGGAGAATCGGAGCGGTGTACAGGGGGTATAAGAATGGGAGAGGGATAATAGGTGCGACCTCTGCGATATCATGGGAACCCTTAGATAGAACATTCGAGGTGATAACCTACAGGCGTAAGGAGATGTGGGGAAGGAAGAGAGAGGTCGATGAAAGATCTGTCATAGAGATGGATAGGTCTATCAGATCAACCTTCGATAACTACGATTACGAGACAAAGAGGATACTGATAACCCCAAACTCTCCATGCCCGGTACTGTTTGGTATAAGGGGTGATGACCCCTTCGATCTACTGAGGGCAAAGGATATGATATCTTCAGAAGATTACGCCGGCTGGCTCCTTTTCGAAACGAACCAGGCTACGGATGATCATCTGGAGAGGAAAAAGATATCGGATATCAAACCTTACGAATCTGTGATCGTGAAGGGTCTCGTGGATAGAGATCCTTTTGTGATCGAGGGAGGTCATGTCATCTTCAGGATAAGAGACGATACATCATCCATAGATTGTACAGCCTATGAGCCAACAAAGAGCTTCAGGAATATCGTCAGGAAACTGAGGCGTGGAGACGTGGTCGAGGTGTATGGAGGCGTAAGAAGCGAGCCTTTCACGATAAACATAGAGAAGATAAGGATAGAGAGGCTTGCAAGACTCGTGGTAAAGGTTGAGAACCCGGTATGTGAGAGATGCAAGATCCATATGAAATCCATTGGAAAGGGAAAGGGTTACAGGGGCAGGAGGTGTGGCGCCGTAAAGGGAGAGGAAGATGCAAGATATGAAGAGCTTGAGAGGGGCATCAGGATAGGTTTCTATGAGGTACCTCCTTCCGCAAGGCGCCATCTGAGCAAGCCATTGAAGAGGCTGAATGTACCACCATAATGGTTTTAATCCTCTTACGCATTATCGAGAAGGAGCGGGTGTGGTGTAGTCTGGTATCACATAGCCCTGCCACGGCTATTACCCGGGTTCGAATCCCGGCACCCGCATGATTAAGCTTAAAAACAAAGAAACTATTCTGAATAAAGGGTTGGGATGCACATGGAGAGAAAAGAACCAGATAAGACTATCTTTGGTAGGGTTAAAAACAGGAGCGGTCTTATTGGTAGGGTGATAAGGATCGATGATAGGTTTGTATGCCTAGATATACCAGATTTTAAGGGATACCTTGAATACCCCATCGAACTCGTTGAGATCATAGAGAACGAGAACGGTCTCGAAAGGGCATAAGGTTAAAATCGATTTGCGGATTCTCAACCAGCATGGGCAGTGAGTATCTTAAGCTCGACCTGCACATCCATTCCAGATACTCTGAGGATGCGAAGGGGTCTCCATCTGATATAGTCAGGATTGCAAAGAAGAGGGGGTTGGACGGTATAGCTATAACGGATCACAATTCTATCAAGGGGGCAAAGAAGGCTTTGAGGTTCGGAAGTAAGGACTTCGTGGTCATACCTGGTGTGGAGATATCAACGAGAGATGGTCACCTGATAGCTCTCGGGGTAGAGGAGGAGATACCCAGAGATATGGATCTGGAAGAGACCGTTGAGCTCATCATAGATAATGGTGGCACACCCATAGTTCCCCACCTTTTCAGGTTGATGTCCGGGATAAAGAAAAGGGGTCTTTTAAGGATAAGAAACAGGATAAGATCTATAGAGGTATTCAATGGTTGTAGCATGAGAAGGAGCAACCTGAAAGCCTCGAAGCTGGCTAGGGAGCTCGGTCTCGGTGGGACGGGTGGAAGCGACGCCCATGATCCCCTTTTCGTTGGATATGGATATACCAGGGTGGAGAATAGGGATCTAAACCCCGATTCCATTCTTCAAGAGATAGAGGGAAAGAGAACCTGGGGAGAGGGTATGAGCTTGCCTCTAGAAGTTAGAAAGAATAGGGTCATCCTATCGGTGAAACAGTTCTTTGGAAGGGGCCTCAAGAGAATTTAGAATCATACTTTCCCTCGTCGATCTCCCTCTGGACTTCCTTCGGAGACTTTCCTTCAACTGTAACACCCATGGATACACAGCTACCAATAACTTCCTTAACCTTTCTCTTCAAATCCTTACCCAGAAGGTCTCCGTGTTTCATCCTTGCTATCTTTACCACCTGATCCATCGTCAGATTACCGACCTTGTTCTCCCTTGGATTCCCGGATCCCTTCTCTATGCCGAGCTCCTTCAGGATGAGGGCGGTAACCGGGGGTGTACCCACCTCTATCTCGAAGCTCTTGGTCTTTGGATCCACCATCACCTTTACGGGAACCTTCATCCCCTCGAAATGCTTGGTCTTCTCGTTTATGGCATTCACCACCTGCATAACATTGACTCCCAGCGGTCCAAGAGCTGGTCCAAGCGGTGGGCCTGCGGTTGCCTTTCCTCCTTCGACCAGGACCTCGATGGTCTCAACCATCCTATTCCTCCTCCTTCCTCCTGACTACCCTTACCTGATCTCCTCTCACGGTTATTGGTATGGGCACGACGGAATCAAACAGCTCCACGGTGATCTCTTCCTTTGATTTGTCGATATGGGTAACCTTTGCCATCTCTCCCTTGAAAGGCCCGGATATCATCTCCACAATATCTCCCTCCGTTATCTTCTCGACCGATGATGCCGGCACAAGGAACCTCTCTATCTCCTCGATGGGTATGTTGCCATCCAGCATCCCCCTAACATATGATATGGTTCTTATCATCTTCCTGACCTCATCCGCCTTGTAAGCCTCAACGAAGACGTAACCTCTGAGCTCTGGAGTGACCAGAACAGAGAGTACATTCTTATCGTGGGTCTTCTTTATCCTTCCCCTTATGAGCTCTGCGACATTCTGTTCCTTTCCTATCTGGGTCTTTATGGAGAATATCTTTGGTTTTTCAAAGAGTTCTTCTTCCATAAGCCTAACCTCCAAATCTTGAAAGTATCCAAGGTGCGACAACCTGTTTGATTATGTAAATTATGAAGCCTATGCCTCCTATGATAAGCATTCCAGCCAAGGTTATCTTCAACGTCTTGTAATACTCATCCTCCGTCGGCTTCCTGGCCATCTTCAGGATCCTTCCATATCTGCCTTTCCCTATGTTGTGGAACCTGTCCTCTATCCTTTTCTGGATCTCCCAGGCTCTATCGATCAAACCCTTCTTTCCATCCATGGAGTCCACTACTGGGATAAAATATACGTATATAAAGTTTGGTTTGAATGAATCGATTATCTCACGATATCGATGCCCATCTCCTCGCTTATTAGCTCTCTCCTCTCCGGACCCAGGATCTGTTTGGATTTGACTCCCGTTACCACGACCATCGTTCTTATTCTTCCCTTCAGGGAGGGATCTATGGTGGTACCCCATATTATCCTGGCATTTGGATCTATCCTGGAATAAAGCTCCTCCACAACCTTCTCCGCCTCGCTTATCGTCATATCGTCTCCACCCATCACGTTTATCAAGGCTCCGGTAGCTCCAGATATATCTACGTCGAGCAAGGGCGAGTTCAGCGCCTCATTTACAGCTTCAACCGCTTTGTTCTCTCCCTCAGCCTCTCCCAGACCTATCATGGCAACGCCACCACGCTTCATGATCGTTTTCAGATCAGCGAAATCCAAGTTAACCAGACCCGGAACCGTTATCATCTCCGTTATACCCTTTATGCTCCTCATCAGTATCTCATCCGCAACCTTGAATGCAGAGTTCAGTGGAAGATCAGGAACTATGGAGAGAAGCCTATCGTTTGGTATGACTATCACGGTATCGCATGCATCCCTCAGCCTCCTCAAACCAGCCTCTGCGTTCTCCATCCTAACAGCTCCCTCGACGCTGAAAGGCATGGTAACAACACCTATGGTCAGCGCACCCATCTCCTTCGCCAGCCTCGAGATTATCGGTGATGCTCCGGTTCCGGTTCCTCCACCGAGACCGCATGTGACGAAAACCATATCAGATCCTTCTATCGCATTCCTTATCTCTGCTTCGCTTTCCAGAGCTGCTTCCTCTCCTATCTGGGGCAATGATCCCGCTCCCAATCCTCTGGTTACATGCCTTCCTATTAATATCTTGACCGGGGCTATGGATCTCAGAAGGTGTTGGGCATCGGTATTCACAGCTATCAAGTCTGCACCCACTATCCCCTCTTCGACGCACCTGTCTATTGTATTGGTTCCGGCACCTCCACAGCCGATAACCCTAATCGTCGTTTTCAATCCCGAGAGAACCGCTTCGATCTCCTTCTCATCGGTACCCTTTATGCTCGTGCTGTTCCTATGTTTCGCTCTCGACTTATCCTCTCTACCTCTAGATAAGGCTTCCTCCACTATCTTTTTCATACTCACCCCTCTCCAAAATCTGTAAAGCGTTTTTGTTTATTAAAGGTTTCTTTATAAATTTCCTCGTCGGAGGCTAATGCTTCTCTATCTCGAGGGAAAAATCCTTCGATTTCACGCTGTGCGTTATGTATCCCAGAGATATCCTGTCCGCAAACCTGGCGTACTCGATGATGTTCTTTCTATTTATTCCACCAGATGCCTCTATCCTGATATTCGGATTTATCGACCTTATCTTCTCAGCGATCTCCTTACCTCTCGATGCGGGGATGTTGTCGAGCATTATCCAGTCGACACCCAGTCTGGCAGCCTTGATGGCATCCTCCTCGTTCTCAACCTCAACCTCTATGGTTTTTCCCTTGACCCTTTCCTTTACCCTTCTTATCGCCTCCTCTATAGATCCCACCGCCTTTATGTGATTATCCTTTATCAGGACCGCATCAAACAGACCAAACCTGTGGGGACAGCCTCCTCCTATGATGACCGCCTTCTTTTCATACTTCCTGAATCCGGGCGTAGTTTTCCTAGTAGCACATATCTCTATCCTCGGATTCACCCTTCTGCACATCTCCACGAGATCCCTGGTCTCACTCGCTATGCCACTCATCCTGGATAAGATGTTTAATGCGACCCTTTCTCCAGCAAGTATACTCCTGAGCTTGCCTTTGACCCTTGCAACTATCGTTCCCTCCTCGATCTCATCCCCATCTTTGAAGAAGGATCTAAAGCTGGCACCCAACCTTGAGAAGACCTCTCCGGCATCCTCTATACCGGCGAGCACGCAGGAATCGTTGGCTATTATAATCCCTTCTCCCTCCTCCTCTCCGAGGATCGCATTTGTTGTTATGTCTCCTTCCTCTCCAAGATCCTCTTTGAGATAAATGTCTATTAAATCCATGGGAGCAGAAAAGATGGAGAGAGGATAATAGCTTTTCGTAAAATGATGGAATAAAGAATATAAACAGGAACTCTTTACCCAACAGGAAGGGAGGAATCGGCGTGTACAAGATGGTGAAGATAGAGGATACGATCAGGATACCACCCAAGTTATTCTCGGAAGATATGCAGAAGGTTATAGAGGAGATCGTTCACAAAACCTTTGAGGGAAAGTACCGAAAGGATTGCGGAGTCATCGTTGTTACCGATAACGTGGAACCCTTGGGAGAGGGCGTGATAGTACACGGTGATGGTGCACTCTATCAGAAGGTTAGGTTCGATGCCTTGGTATTCATGCCGGTTCTTCAGGAAGTTGTTGATGGCTTGGTCTGCGAGATCGTGGAGTTTGGAGCGTTCTGCCATATAGGACCTTTGGATGCCTTAATCCACATGAGCCAGATAATGAACGATTACATAGAGGTTGATGTCGATAATGAGAGGCTGATAGGAAAGGAGACCAAGAGAGTCCTCACTGTTGGGAGCAAGGTTAGAGCCAGAATAGTTGCGGTGAGCATGAACGAGATATCTCCAAGGGAAAGCAAGATAGGTTTAACCATGCGCCAGCCCGCTTTGGGAGCCCACGAGTGGATCGAGGAAGATAGGAAGAAGGAAAAGAAAGATAAAGGAGAGAAGGATGAGAAAAAGGTGAGGAAGAAATGAGGATCTTATACGCTTGCAAGAACTGTCATACCATAACCGACAAGACCGTGTGCCCGATCTGTGGAACGCCGACATCAAAGAGATGGAGGGGATACGTTGTTATCTTCGATCCGAAGAGATCCATGATCGCGCAGAAGATGAGCATAACGAGGGCTGGAGAGTACGCTCTCAAGGTAAGATAGATGTACGTGATACCGGAAGAGATAAAGGAAGAGCTCAGAAGGGTTGTTGGAAAACTTGTTACCTTGGATGATGAGTTGATCGCAGAGCTGAAAGCGAGGAAGGGGATAATAGCTGTGGGTGATATGGTAACCTACACTCTCATCAGGAGGGGAATAGAAATAGATATAGCTGTGGTCGATTTCAGGCACAGGAGAGGAAGGATACCGGATGAAATGAGGAGAGAGATCGAGATGTTTGGGGATAGAATCATGGAGGTTGAGAATCCACCATCGGTGATAACAGATGAGCTAATGAGAGGATTGAGAGAAGCTTGCAAGCTCATTGGCAGGAAGAGGGTACTCGTGAAGGTGGATGGAGAGGAGGATCTCGCATCTCTAGTAGCTATACTCCATGCTCCCAAGGGCGCAACCGTAATATACGGATTACCTGATAAGGGAGTCGTAATCCTGGAGGTTGGCGATAAGGAAAAGGAAATGGTAAAAAAACTCCTCGAGAGGTGCAGGGCGCATGGAGCTGGAGATAACAGATAAGAGGGAAAACCCTTTGCTGAACAGAACCGAGATAAGATTTAGGGTTAAGCACGAGGGAGAAAAGACTCCTGAGAGGGAGATCGTGAGAGAGGACATAGCCCGACTCCTGAAGGTCAAGAAAGATCTGGTTGTGATAGATCATATAAGGCCAAGCTTTGGGATCGCGGTGAGCTCTGGTTATGCGAAGATCTACAAGAGCATCGAGGATGCAAAGAGGATAGAGCCATCCTACATCCTGAAGAGGAACAAGATCGGCGAGGCAACCGAGGAGAAGGAGGAAGAGCAGAGAGTGGAGGTGGAGAAGGATGCCGGTGCATAAATACTACAAGATAGAGGGAAACAAGCTGATCAGATTGAGGAGATTCTGCCCAAAGTGCGGGGAAGGCGTATTCCTGGCGGAGCATCCGGATAGGTATAGCTGTGGAAGGTGCGGATACACCGAGTTCAAGAAGAAGGAAGACAAGAAGGAATAACCCATCGACAGATTTTTAGATCAAGGATTCCTATTGATCTGGGGTCTATGGTGTAGCCTGGACAGCACGGGGGCCTCCGGAGCCCCAGACCCGGGTTCGAATCCCGGTAGACCCATTTTATAACCACCATTCACCCATTCTCAACAATCTTGTAAGAGTAGCTTATCTCAACGGCTTTCCTCAACATGGCAGATATCGGACAGTACTTGTTTTGGGATAGTTCTATAAAACCTTCGGATGCTCATCCTTTCTCTCAGCCTCGAGTTTTACTTCAAACCCTTCTAGCTTAACCCTTTTCTTCTTCAGTATAGCAGCTACGTCGCTTGCTGTACAGCTACCCAGGGAAATGAGCAAGAGCTCCATCGGTCTTGATGCCGCTTCAGATCCAAAATACTCCTTTGGTCCATCTATAACTATCCAATGGTTGCTATCCGCTTTGGCTACAAAGGTTAGCCCTGCCTCACGATAGCTCTCATTCTATCCACCACGAGATAAATAATTTCACCTTTTCATCCTTTTCACATAGAACTTCATACCCCTGTAAACCACCTCCGACAGTTTTCCTTCCTCGATTAGCTCGATAAGCACATGCCTATCTGCCTTAGCTTTAGCAAGTAGATCCAACAGGTAATCTTCCCTGAGAGGATGAACGGAGGCTATCGATAGGATGCTTTCCCTGATATCTTCAGATATACCAAAATCCCTGCCTTCATAGTGGATCAGGAGCTCAACATCTATACCTCTTTCTTTGATCTCCTGGTAGAGTTGGTTTAGCTTATCTTCTCTTGCTGGCTTTACCCAGTCCTCTGCTGGCGGTCTTATTGGCACAGAT
>QMTN01000003.1 GCA_003651105.1 Thermoplasmata archaeon | reverse complement strand
ATGGAGTTCGAGGATATACGAGGATTATGGCAGACTGATGGAGGAGTTCGGGATAGAGGTGTTCAGCAAGGAGCTGTGGGAGGATCTGCCAAAGCCACAGATGCTCATAAGGAGAGGCATTGTCTTTGGTCACAGGGACTTCCACAGGGTGAAGAGAGCTATCAAAGGAGAGAAGCCCTGGGCTATCCTGACGGGGCTCATGCCTTCTGGCAAGATGCATTTAGGTCATAAGATGGTGATAGATCAGGTGAGATACTATCAGGATCTGGGTGCAGACATCTTCATAGCCGTAGCTGATATAGAGGCTTATGCAACGAGGAACATCCCCTTCAGAGATGCTGAAAGGCTGGCTCTGGAGGAATACGTACCAAACTATATAGCCCTGGGCTTGGATCCGGATAAAACCCAGGTTTACTTCCAATCCAAGAGGGAAGAAGTAAAGGATCTCGCCTTCAACTTCGGAAGGAAGGTCAACTGGTCTCAGCTGGTCGCGGTCTATGGATTTGATAGCTCAACGAACCTGACCCACGCATTTGCTCCGGTTATTCAGGCGGGAGATATCCTGCACGTCCAGCTGGAGAGGTATGGCTCCCCCAGACCAACCCTTGTTCCGGTAGGTATAGATCAGGATCCTCACATCAGGTTATGTAGAGATATATCCAGGGCCTTCAGGTTGTTCAGCGTGGAGCTTGCAAGGGATGGAAGGATAGGTATCTTCCTCAAGACCGATCGCAACGTGGGTAGGTATCTCGATTTGGTGGAGGATGAACTGAGGAAAAAGGGTATAGAAAGGATGGAGAGGATAGACAACTATAGAGCGATCTATGCGGAGGGCGAGGTGGACATTGAGGATATAGAGGAAAGTATATCGAGGATAGAGGTCTCGGAAGGTTTCTATGGATTTCTGCAACCGTCATCGACCTACCACAGATTGATGAGGGGTTTGGATGGAGATAAGATGTCATCCTCCCGGCCTAGTAGTGCAATATTTTTATCTGATGATGAAAATGCGATAAGGAAAAAGGTATTGTCCGCAAAGACCGGAGGGAGGGTCAGTCTGGAGGAGCAGAGGAAGTATGGAGGGGAAACTGATAAGTGCATGGTTTATGAGCTTTTCCTGTACCATCTGATAGAAGATGACAAGGAGATGGAGGATATCTACAGGGATTGCAGGGAAGGAAGATTGGTGTGCGGAGAGTGCAAGAGAATGGCCATCGATCTGCTCATCGAGTTGCTGAGGGAGATAAGGAAGAACAGGGGTCGCGAAGAGGAGATAAGGAAGATGGTGGTCAATTAGTGTACCCAAAATTTTATAAAATATAATGCATAATTGTAATCAGATGAGAGTATCCATATTGATGTTGGGTCTGGTGATCTTCTTCCTTGGCTTCCTCATGCTGATCCTTTTCGCCATCATCCCCAGATATACCGTAACCCTCTACCCTCTATCCGGTTATCTGGGTATATGTCTCACCACGGTATCGCTTTTCCTCATCTACAAGGGCATCTTCTCCCAAGGGCAAAGGAGATCTCCCAGCGTATCATCTGAAGATCAGCTGGAGGAATGGGAGAGTGAGGAGATCGTGATGTACTGATCTATCTTATCTCCTTTTTTATCTCCTTAAGGGTTGTTACGAGATCATCCAAAGTCGATTCTATGGTTCCCAGGGTCTCGTGGATCTTATCCGTGGTTATCGCACCGCTCTTCGAGGGTTCTATCAATCCTTCCTGTTCCAGTACTCGGAGAGAGTATCTTACAGCGTGCTGGGGTAAACCCGTTTTCTGGGACAGCTTTATTATTCCTATCGGTTCGTTCTCCATCACCGCCTTAAGCACCTTTAGATGCCTCTCCAGCACCTTGACATCCGCTATGGTTCCATCTAACAGGGGAGATCTTCTCCTCTCCATATACCACCTCCAAAATGTGAATAGAATAGAGGGTATATAATGTTTATTGTTATCATGAATCTAAGTGAACTGCAATCTTACAGCTAGATAACATTTGTACAAAAATCCCTTTATATCCTCGAGCGCGAAGAAGAACATGATGACGGGCGTGATGAGGCTATTACCGAAGGCCCTGAAGAACAGGTTTGGGATGTCTGATGATGATGCAAGGGCTTTGGCTGGGATACTGAAAAGCATCTTCAACGGAAAGAAGGAGATAGAGGACTCTTCCCTTGATAAGTGCGTGAGGGCTCTCTTCTATGAACTGCAGAAGGAGAGGTTTCTGAGGGTGAGGAGGGAGGTCTGTAAGGAGAAGAACAGGTTACTCAGGAAGTACTATTGGTACCTAGACATCGATACCATCAGGGAAGAGGCGAGCAGAAAGATAGAGGAGGATCCCGGAGAGATCTATCGGGTTCTGCCAAGGAGGGCCTGGTCATCCAGAACCAGGTGATCATGAAACCTTTAAAAGACGAGATATATTCCAAAGGTAGATGCCTCAAGTCAGGAAGAACAGATTCATCGCAGCGATCTACAGCATCATCGTCTGGGGTCTGGGAGAGGTATATGCCGGGGTTACGAATCTTAAGATAGGTCTGGGCATCGTTTTCATGATCCTCTGGTTCATCTATCTAGTATCTTGTTTGATCCTCAATCTCAACATCTTCCTAGCTATTGTCATCTACTCGATCGTTGCCGGGTTGCTAGCTTTCGACAGTTTCAGGGATGCAAGAACCTTCAACATGATGGTGAGCCTGGAAGAAGCAAGGAGGCGTGCTCCAGACAGATGCCCAAACTGTGGATCCAAGGTGAGCAAGGATTTTAGGTTCTGTCCAAACTGCGGATACAAGCTGGTGACCTAGTATGGTGAGACTGACATTCTATGGGGGAGTAAGGGAGATAGGTGGTAACAAGATCTTGTTGGAAGATGGAGACACTAAGGTGTTTCTGGATTTCGGGGTGAGCTTTTCCAGGAGGGCAAGATACTTTGAAGAGTATCTCTCGCCAAGGGCTGCAAATGGGCTGGGCGATTTTCTGGCAACAAATCTTATACCAGATATAAGGGGTATCTATCGGGAGGATCTTCTGCTCCATATGGGAAGAGAACCTGAAGATCCAGAGGTATCTGCGGTTATTCTCTCCCATGCCCATGCGGATCACGCAAACTACATCTCCTTCCTTCACAAGGATATACCCATCTACTGCGGAGAGACGTGCAAGCTGATACTTGATGCAGTAAATGAACAGAGCAAGAGGAACATAGAGAATGAGGTCGTCGATTTCAAGAGAAGACCTATCATACCGGGTAAAAAGGAAGAGCCCATCAAGAGGATCTTCAAGCTCTTCAGAACAGGCAAGAGTTTTTATATTGACTCTCTCGAGATAGAGCCGGTGCACGTTGATCACAGCGTTCCCGGATCCTATGGTTTTATAATCTATACATCGGAAGGACCCATAGTCTACACCGGGGATCTGAGGATGCATGGAGAGAGGAGAGATCTGACGAGGGATTTCATAGATAGAGCCAAGGAAGCCAAACCCATAGCTATGATAACCGAGGGTACAAGGATAAACGAGGAGAGGGGCGATGAATCAGAGAAAAAGGTTTACTTGGTGGCGAAGAAGGAGCTGGAAGGCGCAAAGGGATTGGCGATCGTCGATTTCAACCCGATGGATGTTGACAGGTTCAGAACCTTCTACAGGATATCCAGGGAGCTGGACAGGTACTTGGTCATATCCTTCAAGCATGCCTGCTTTTTGGAGAGGTATCACATGGATAAAAAACTAAGGGTTCCGGATAGCAGGGGAGATGGTATACTGATATTGAAACCGAAGATGAGGACCGGAACCTATCAAGATTTCGATTATATCTCGGAACCCTACATAAGATCGAGACTCAACTACCCAAACCTGATAACCGCTGAGGAGATATCGAAGAATGCGAGAGATTACCTTGTTGTCCTGGATTACTGGCACTTCAACACCTTGATAGATCTTAAACCCGAGGAAGGGATCTACATCCACTCCCTTTCGGAGCCGTTCAACGAGGAGATGGAGATATCTTTTGAGAGGATGATGGAGTGGCTCAAGCTTTTCAACCTGAGGTATGTGCACGCTCACTGCTCAGGTCATGCTTATGGTGGAGATCTGGTGAGGATGATAAAGGAAATAAATCCAAGGACAATCCTTCCAATCCATACCGAGAGCCCGGAGAGATTCTCTGGACTGGGTAAGAAGGTTGTGGATGTTGAGGAGGGAAAGGTTTACGAGGTTGGAAGATGAGGATATCTAAGAAGAAACTCATAACCGAGTTGGAGGTCGGCGAGAAGATAGATGATGTGTTCTTGGTCAGAAAGATCATATCTGGAGAAAAGCCCAGCTTACTGGTATGTGACAGGAGTGGAGAGATGAGGGTGGTTTTCAGGGAGGATTACGATAGATCTGCTCTTGATTTCATCAAACCTGGCGATGTTATAATCCTGAAGGATGGACTGATCAGCGAACATAATGGAGAAAAACTCATCCTCTTGGAATCTCCGAGATCAATGGAGAGGGTGGAGAAGGAAGAGGTTAAACTCGAGGATCTAGTACCATCTCTAGATAAGGAAACCATCGAGAGGTTGAAAAAAGATCTGATGAATTATGTAAAAGGGATAAAGAACGATCATCTCAAGATCCTGCTGGAAGAGGTATTCCTTGACAAGGACCTGGTTGAAAGGCTTGCAAAGACACCATCTTCGATGGATCATCACCACAACTACGTTGGCGGAAACCTAGAACATACCCTGAGCGTTGCAAGGATATGCGATTTCATTTCCAAGATCTATAAGGATCTGGACAGGGATCTGCTCATAGCTGGCGCCCTACTCCATGATATAGGAAAATCTTTGGAGTACGAACCAAATATGGTGCAGGAGAAAACAAAGGAAGGGATCCTGCTCGGTCACATCCACCTGGGCGAGAGGATAGTGAGGGAGAAGATATCCAAGATAAGGTCGAGGGGTGTTGAGTTTCCAGAGGAGCTAGAGATGCTCATCATCCATATGATCCTGAGCCATCATGGAAAAAGGGAATGGGGATCCCCAGAGATACCAAAAACCCTCGAGGCGCTTGTTTTACACTACGCAGATCTTTTGGATGCCCATATAAAGTACCATGTTCAGAAGGTGGAGGAAGGTGTGAAGGTGGGGGAAAGGGAGTGGATACCCATATGGGATCACGATCTTAAAAAGAAGAAGAGGTTTTACATAGGTGAGGGAGGAAGATGAAGAAAGAGCTGATGGATATCATATGCTGTCCGGTCTGCAAGGGTGACCTGGATCTGAAGGTGAGGAAGGAGGAGGGCGATGAGATCTTGGAAGGTGAGCTCATCTGCAATAAATGCGGTGTAACCTACAAGATAGAGGATGGTATACCTAACCTCCTTCCAAAAAATCCTTGATCGACTTTATCAGGTCTCCAGATATCTTCAGGTCGCTCAGGTACCTCCTGAACCTGTAAGCCCTTCGATCCAAGATGACAGCTATGCCTCTGTCCTTCTCATCCCTTATCAGCCTACCTATCGATTGAAGCAATTTTCTTGCGGTTGGAGCATTGACCGCATAATCCCATCCCTTCCCAAACTTCTTGTCATAGTATCTCTGGAGAGCCTTCTGCCTGGCGGTTGGCTTTGGATATGGAATGCCGACGATTATAGCTATCTCCAGCTCCTCGGCTGGGAAGTCCATGCCCTCACTTATCCTTCCTCCAACAACCGATAACATCACGTTACCTTTTCCCTTCCCCTTTTTAAACTTCAGGACTATATCCATGAGCTCATCCTGCTTCATCTCCCTCTTCTCCAGATATATGGTCTTTTTCACCTCCTTCACAAGCCCTCTATCCACGAATTCCTTCATGAGATCGAAACTTGGAAAGAAGACTATGGTGTTCTTGCTGAAGCTGTTGCATATCTTGACGATCATCTCCTTGATCCTCTCCACCATCTCATCAGATGACCTTATCTCTTCATACTTGGTCGATACCAGAGGTGTATAGACCACCCTCCTGTTCTCCTTCGGAAATGGTGAGGGAAATGAGATGAGCTTCGTATCCTCTGGCAACGATAGGGAATCCTTATACTCATCCAGGGGAGACAGGGTTCCAGACATGTGAATGGATGTGTAGAACTTGGATATGGGTCTAGCTCCTATCGCCGGATCCAGGCAGTAGATCTCTATCCTTGGATTTCTCCCATCGGTTTCGTCAACTATCAATCTTACAAAGCTTTCATCATCGAGATCGAGCCAGGATGTAAGGAAGGCGCCGAGCCTGTATATATAAGATCTTGGTAGCTTCTTTTCCCTCTGTTTTAAATCCTTGATCTCCTCTCCATAGATTATCAGCTGTTCAGCTATGGATCTCATATCATTCCTCGATATGTCAAGTGCATCCGATATGATCGAGGTGAGCACATCCTTCTCCAGCAGTGCATCACTCTTGTGCTCGCTCAGGAACTCTCCTCTTATCTGGTCTATCGCGTCCCTGATGGTTAATAGGAAATCCGAGAGTCTCATATTCCTGAGGATAAAGGGATTTCCAAACCTCTCGCATTCCGCTATGCATTGGTTTACCGAGTAAATACTGAGGTAACTGGATAGGATCTCTCTCAAGTACTCTGGCAGGTTATGAGCCTCATCGACAATGAGGATGGTATCTTCCTCCCTGGTACCCATCATCTCCAGCAATAAGCTTCTGAGCTTATCATCGAATATGTAGATATAGGGGGCTATGACCATCCTTGCACTTCCCAGCATCATCCTGTTGAGCTCGTAGGGACAGATTATAGCTCTCCTGCATCTCTCCACGACCTCCTCAACCGTTGGGAGGGTTTTCCTCATCCATTCCGTCAGCTCATCCACCTTCTCTGTATCATCGATCATCTTTTCGAAGTAGGGGCAACCATCCCCTTTTCTTCGTCTTTTCATCTCAGAGCAGAATCTCGATAACTCCTCCGCGGATCCCTTGCTCAGCTCTGGATCCTCTCTAGCGAGCAGGCAGGTATGGGATCTTCCCTGCATACCGATTGAAAAGATCTCCTCCTTGAAATCCGGAAATCTTCCAGCTATCTCCCTTACCTCCTCAATCACCTGCCTCTGCTGGGCGTTTGTCCTAGTTATATAGATTATCCTCTTATCGTTCTCAATGGAAAACTTCAATGCCTGAGATACCACGCATATCGTTTTTCCGGATCCCGTTCCTGATTCAAGGACAAGTGGAACCTTTTTCTCGAGAGAATCTCTTATAGCCAGAACCATCTCCCTCTGGTACTTCCTCGGTTTGTAGGGGAAGAGTTCGAGTTCATCCTTCCCTGTACTCGTCAATCCCTATCACCATCCCGTCGTTTGCGGATAAAACCTTCAGGTTGTATTTCTTTGATATCTCCTCAGCCACCTTCCAGGGTTTTGCCCTAAGCAAGGTCATGCCAAAATGGGTCAACACAGAGAGCTTGGGTCTGTTCCTCGATATGATCCTTTCGGCATCCTTCACCGAAAGATGCATGATATCCTCCCTCGGCTCCAGGCGGACCACGTTCATTATCAAGATGTCTCCCTTGTAAAACTCCTCCAGTCCATCGAAGTACTTCGTATCGGTTATGAGAGATATGGTTATGCCTCTACCATAGAGGTTTATGCCATAGGTTTCAACTCCGTGTAGATGCTTGACAGGTGTATCGAACCTGAGGGTATTCACCCTGTACTCTCCCTTCTCATGCAACTCTATGACCTCTTCAACCTCCTCCCTAGCATAGCTGAATATCACGGGCTCTCCCTCGAGGGCATCCCTCGGTGCAAAAACCTTTCCCTTCTTCTTGAATCCGCCATCGGTCATCGCCTCGATCATCAGGTTGATGTCATTCGAGTGATCTATATGCCTGTGGGTGAGGATTATCGCATCCAGATCCTTTGGATCGAGCTTTGGCTTGCTCGATAAACATCTTATTAACGTACCTGGTCCTGGATCGATGAGCAGGTTGGTGCCATCCAAAGATACCCATACACCTGCTGAGGATCTCAACTGCTTTATCATCACAAATCTCGCTCCAGCTGTTCCCAGGAACTTTATGAAGTCCATCAAGTTTTTGAATGGAAAAGAGGTTTAATACGGTTCTGTGGAGATAGATCTGATCGAGGAGATCTATAAACTCGTGAGGCAGGTACCTAGGGGTAGGGTTTCAACCTATGGAGCCGTAGCAAGGGCGCTGGGCGATATCATTGCGTCTCGAGCGGTAGGTCTTGTTCTGAACCTGAATCCGGATCCGGATCGCACGCCATGCTATAGGATTATTGCAAGCGATGGATCCGTAGGTGGTTTTTCGAGGGGGATAGAGGAAAAGATAGAGAGGCTGAGAAGGGATGGGATAGAGGTCAGGAATGGAAAGGTTATGAATTTCGGGAAGGTATTTTTTGATGATTTCGATACCGATTACCCTCTCAAGAGATTGAGGAAGGAGCAGATGAGGCTCTCGAGAAAGGTGAGGTTGAAGGATGAGCTTGGAGAGATAAGATACGTTGCTGGGTTCGATGCGGGATATTCCAAAAGCGATCCATTAACAGCTCATGGAGCGATCGTAACCATTGAGCTTGAGAGCATGGAGATCGTTGAGGAGATGATCGCGAGAAAAAGGATAAGATTTCCTTACATACCAACCTATCTCGCATTCAGAGAGTTTCCGGTTTTCCTTGAGGCATACCGAAGGATCAAGATCCAGCCGGACTTGATACTTGTGGATGGCAATGGAATCCTGCATCCATTCAAACTTGGGATAGCGAGCCATATCGGAGTATCCCTTGATCTTCCAACCATAGGTGTTGCCAAGAATCTTTTGATGGGCGAAATGAGAGGAGAGGATGTGGTTTATCAAGGAGAGGTTCTCGGCAAAGCGGTTTACTCATCCAGAAAACCCATCTTCGTCTCCCCTGGTCACAGGATGAGCTTGGATACGGCAGTCAGACTGGTGAGGAAGCTTTGCAGGTACAGGATTCCAGAACCTGTAAGGCTTGCTCACATCTTAGCAAAATCATAGATCCTCGAGATCATCAGATCTATAGATCCTCACACCCATCTCCTTCAATCTCATCTCAAGCTCTTTTGCCCTACTCTTCTTCAACCCCTTCCTATGAATATATACTCCTTCAAAACCAGGAGTTGCGTCTATGCATTTTCTGATCATGGCATCATCGATGTTTCCAGCTTCCACTTGGTAGTTTGGTATCATGTGCCCGAATGCAACCCTCTTCTCAAAAGCCAGATCGCTGAACCTTGGTGCATAATGCCCTCCGCCCACGCCGATCAGAACGGGATAGCTTGGAAGATCCTCCTCTGATCTGAAATTCAGGAGAAGCTCCTTCACAGAATTAGCCACAGCTTCTACCGCCGAAGGATTGTTCCACTCCCTCTCGTTGCTTCCAACCTCGACGAAGAAGGTTTTGGTGCTGACAAAGGGGCCATGATGGGTAACCTCGAAGCTCACCCTGTGATAGAGTTTCCTCCTTCTCGCCTCCTCCTTCAGAAGCCTCAGGAACTGGGTCATCATCCTCGGAGATGTTTTAACCAAGGTTCTATCTCTTCCACCAAACTCTGCCTTTCCGAAATTTCCTATCGGGTGAGTCGTGAGCGTGGGTTCCTCCGTCTTGCTCCTGTGCCTGGATAAAACTATCATCAGATCGAAATCTATGCCGAGATGTTTCCTGATCTCCTCATCGACTTCCTCATGATAGATCAAGGGATCGTTTATGGTTACGAGAAATGCATCTGTATCCCTGCATCTATAGGCTCTGTTCGAGTAAATCTCCCCGATATCGTTCCATTCCAGATTTTCCAGCAGGTATCTTTTCATGTTCGTGCTTGCTGGATCTTCTGTTGATGAGAGAATCAAGATACTCATCCAGTTTAGTAGAAGGAGGGAGGCTTTAAACGTTTTTGATGGTAGAAATGATTTTATAATTTCGATAAAATATTTATATGTGGCGATACCGAAATAGATATTGATGAGAGCAGGGTGGAGCGGGAACATAAGCTGGGGACTGGTGAGCATTCCAATAAAGCTTTACCCTGCCACCAAGTCTAAGGAAGTCGCCTTCAAGATGCTTTGCAAGAAGCATAAGATGCCGGTTCATTACAAGATGGTTTGTGAGAATGGAGAGGAGCTTACCAGAAAGGATGTGGTGATGGGTCTCGAATTTGAAAAGAAGAGCTATTTTATACTGCATATCGAGGAGATAAGAAGATTGAAACCGAAAAGAACAGATAATTTGGAAATAAAGGAATTTATCGATCTGGATAAGATAGATCCGGTTTATTACGAAAAGAATTATTATGTGGTTCCACAGCGCAGAGGGGATAAGGCTTTCTTCTTGCTCAAAACGTTGATGGAAGAGATGGGGAAGGCTGCTATTGGT
>QMTN01000002.1 GCA_003651105.1 Thermoplasmata archaeon | reverse complement strand
CTATAAGCTTTCTCCTGGCATGCACCACTCTATCATCGGGCTGGACCGTTATGACGTTCCTGCTCATGATCTCCTTCACCGGTCTTTCATCCTTCACCAGGGGAAGCAGATCAGCCTTCGTTATCACCCCAACCAGTTTCCCTTCCTCCACGACCAATAGCATGGTTAGACCTGGCAGACCAACCGTTCTTATTATTTCCTCTAGAGGGGTATCCGGTTTCAGGGTATCGAAATCCCTGACCATCACAGAAGATGCGTAAAGATGGGATGGATTCACATCTCTACTCCTCAAGGATCCGAGCTTGTATGCTATCTCACCATCCGTAACGATACCTATCGGCTTGCCATTCTCGAGCACCGGTAATTTCGTTATCCTGTGTTTTTCCATCAGATGGAGAATGTGCTCGAGATCAGCGTTCTTATCCACATAGATGATATCTCTCGTCATAACATCGCTGACCTTGAGCTCCTCAATCATAAAAATAACCTCCCTTAACCTTCCCTACAATCCTCACACAGGAACCTGCCATCCACTTCCCTGAGATCTGTAGATAATCTTCCGCAACCCTCACACTTACCAGATATCGAAACCTGGGTGGATGGAGCAGGGATCCCTCCCTCTATCAAGCTCCACTCCTTGCTCATCTCTATGAGCGTTGGTGATATCCTGAAGAGATCCTTTTCCGTTATGATGCCTATGAGTTTTCCTTTTTCTACAACAGGGAGCCTTCTCACATTGTGCTTGCTCATCACCTTCATGGCATCCTCTATTGCGGTATAGGGATCTATCGTCAGCAGAGGCGTGCTCATCACCTCCTCGACCTTTGTCTTGCTGGCATCCCTCCCTTCGGCGACGACCTTCTCCAGAATATCGCTCTCCGTCAAGATACCCACCGGCTTTCCTTTGCTCATCACCACACTACTTCCTACCCTCTCCTTTCTCATCTTCTTTGCAACCTCCTGCACGGTATCGGATGGAGAACAGGTAAGAATCTTGGTCCTCATCGCTTCCCTCACTAGTATCTCTCTCTTCATCCGCCATCATTATCTGGAAAACGATTAAAATACTTTCTTTATTAGTTCAAAGTGAATGTCAGCAAGCGATTACGAGAGGGAGCTGAGATCCATACTCAGAGGGGATAGAAAAATCATAGAGATCGTCACCAAGACGTGTTCAGACGAGGAGAAAAGGAGATACGAGAAGATCATGGAGAAACCTTTTGTTGTGGTGAGATCTGCCGGTTCTTATGGTGCGGATCTGCTGGCGGTTAGATGTGATATATCCATGCTCATAGAGATAAAATCGAGCAGTGCCAGAAAGATACATTTCAGCAGTGTCAAAGGAAAACTGCAGGAACAGGCAAACAGGATGAAGGAGGAATGCGAGAGGGCGAGCATACTGCCGGTGTATGCCTTCAGATTAAAGAAGAAAAGGGGCGACGCCTGGCGAATCTTTACTCTGGACATAAAAGGACTTAAGGGCAGGATCAAGGAGATACACAGCAATATACCGAAACTGGATCTGACGAGGAGCAAAAACCTAGTTATGGAATGGGACAAGGGTTTACCCCTTTCGAGTTTCATAGAGATGATAACTGGATAGGTTCATGCTGTAAAGGAGAAGAAAGGTATGATCAGCATGATAAGCGCAACGATCCCGAGCACCAGGTGATGGAGCGGAGCGTACTCTCTGGGTAAGGTGGTTTTGATAGCATACAGGGTGCCGATCCCGTAGATTATGACGCCTATCACTCCTATAAATAGGAGCATCAAGGTGAGCAAGATTATGACCGAAAGACCGAACCTTACCAAGATAGCGAGAGGTATACCTGTCGTGAGTATATAGATCAGGAACATCTTCATGAACCTCTGATAATCTGCTCGGGATACCTTTTCGAAGAGGCTTTTGCTCGTCTCATAGAGCATCCTCGACGCAGCCTCAAAGCCACCATAGATGGTTCCGAAAAGTGCAAAGAACACGCTCACCTGATAGAGTGGCTTGAGCCATGGCGATATGCTGGAGAAGATCAAAGCCTGCCTTCTCAGAAGATCCATGTCTGTCGGTAGCTCGTGCCTTGGACCCAGAAGATAATAACCAGCGATCATATAAGTGGCGGACGCCAGGGATACGAAGATGAATGCTAGGGAGAGATCTATGAGCACCGGTCTCGTTAACATCACGGCCTTTCTCACTTCCTCCTCATCCGGGGATAGGTAATCCACCTTTCCTGACCTCTTGTAGATCGAGAAAAGTTCCTTGGATAGCTTTTCCGGATCCCTTTTTCCCTTGAAGATACCCCAACCCTTTACCTTTACCCAGCCGGTATAGCTGATCAACGTTACTATGGTTATGGTGAGGGTTCCCAGGTATCCGAGCACAAGGAGGGGAATAGGTTTTGTCGCCTCACCTATCTCATAAACCCATTCTGGATATCTGGGAAAATCACCGATCGTGAAGAAGTGAGGAACGATATCGAGAAGATTCAGATCCCTTATCATTGCAACGGATATGATGGCTCCCACAGCCAGGATAAAAACGAAAGCCAGTTGCGTGTATTCCAGCAACCTGTATCTGCCCACAACCGCAAGGATCACGGCGAGCAGTGCAAAGGATATACCCCAGAATAGGTAATCACCGAAACCGAATATCCATGCCAGGCTTTGACCGAGGGATGTAACAATGGTAGCGGCGAACAGTGGAATGAAGATCAGCATGATCACAATGAAGAGGATGTTAAGCAGACCTCTCAGTTTCGTCGAAAACACATCCATCATGTTGAGTCCGGTCAGCAAGGTGTACCTACAGCTGAGGTAGGCTATTATGTAAGAGGCAACATTTATCGTTATAAGCCAGAGTAGCCTCAAATCAGACCATGCCCCGATCTGCGGACCGAGGATTAGCTGACCTTGACCAATGGTTACGGAAGCTATTATCGCTCCGGGTCCGAAGAAGGAGAGGTATCTCAAATACTTCCTAACCGATGGTCTCTCCTTGAAAACCTCATCCGGCTCTGGAAGGCTTATCTTCTTCAATCATTCACCTCCAGGGTATTCAAAGTATGAAATGGCATCCCAAATAAATATCTACCTGGAAACCCTTCCAGCTACAGATGCTGAGCTTGGAATCCATTATCATGTTACTCGCCATAGGATCCCTAGCCGGATTGATGCTCGGCCTGGCCGGCGCCGGCGGTGCCCTCATCATGGTATCTCTCCTTTCCCTGTTCTCGGGTCTTTCGGTACACGAATCCGTGGGGGCAACCCTGATGGCGAGCACCCTTGCTTCCTTTTCCGTATTCTTGATCTATCGCAGATACAGAAGCATTGACCTCAAACCCTGCACATACCTAGCCTTGGGCTCGATACCAGGAGTCCAGTTGGGAGCATCCATGGCAAAACTTCTCCCAGAAAACCAGCTCGGTTGTATGCTGGGAGCAATCCTAATGATAACCAGCATCTTCTTATGGGAGAGGGGCAAGACCGGATCTTCTGGATGTTTTCGGATCGATGGAGAGCATGGATCGAGATATCTTCTTGGAGTACCCATGGGTTTCACGGTCGGAACGATCTCCGGATTGTTCGGAGCGAGCGCTGGTGTCTGGTTCCTGATAATCCTGCTACTGGTCTTTGGTTTACCCGTTCACAAGGCGGTTGGCGGATCCGCTTTGCTAACAAGCATGACCGCATGCTTTGGAATCATCGCACACTACAGCTATGGTACATTGAATCCATTGGCTGGCATGGTAGTTGGTGCGGGAGCCATAGCAAGCGGCAACCTGAGTGCAAGGTTTGCGAACAGATCTACAGAGAGGATGTTGAGGAAGGTGGTGTCCATCTTGGTATTCTCTCTCGGTGTGCTTATGCTGATCAACAAGCTCATTCTCCCCTGAATCTCAGACCGGGTTTTCTTTCTAATAGCTCAGACTTCAGAAGAACGGGTTTGTATCTCTCCCTTGCTTTTCTGTCATACTCCTCTTCGCCAATCTCATCCAGGATCTTCCTACCCTTCTCTACCTGCTCAACTATACTTTTATTTATCCTCGCGAATGGGACCCTGGCTATCCTTTCCATGAAGATCTTGGATAGGGGTCCAAGCATCCTGGCTCCTATACCGAGAGATGATAGGGATTCAACCTTCATGATCGTGCCGGGAACCGCATAGAACCACGTTCCTATCGAGTCCTCTCCAAATTTGGTTATTGGAATACCCTGGGCAGCCTGCCTCTCCGGCGTGGGGGCTACGTCTGCCACGATCCATTTCCCATCGATGTAAACCTCTCCCTCTCCATGCAGAAGGAAGTACCCCATCGCGTTATACCATTGCTGAGCCAGTGGATCTGTGCCTATGAGATGATCGTACCAAGCCTCTGTGAATACCGGCGCATAGAGCTTGTACCTAGCTTTTATACCTCCAGCCCTGCACAGGGCTATGAAGAGGGATATCTTGTGGATGCAGGTTCCGGTACCTCTGAGCAAGGTATCCCTCACGTCATCCATGGGTAGGAATTCGAGGATAATGTTTCTCTTGACGAATTCGAAAACGGATTTTGCATACTCGTAATCGGACTTCTCAAATGCTCCGAGCTCGTTGGCTAAGGCTATCACCTCAGGAACCCTGTAGTTGCAGTAGATGGTGGGTCTCAGATATTTCTCGTTCGATTCGCACACCCTCATCCCCTCCCGATACTTTGGGATATCATACCTCCTAGGTGGTCTAACGTAGCTTATCCTCTTTCCTTCTTTACTAAGCGTTTTGAGCTTGCCCAGGTTCGTGAGAATAACAAAACCCAAGGCTATAACACCCTTGATCATGATGAGCCTCAATTTCTTAGATATGACCTCTTCCATCCCTTCCTCCATCTAATCACCATACCCCAGCATCCTTCTCATCTCTTCGGCGCATCCCCTCACTTCCTCTCCCCTTGCTCTCTCTATCTCGGGCTCCAGAACAGGGCCAGGTCTATCGCATACCGGACAGTGCTCCAGAAGCCTGACCTCATCTCCAGATATGATGAAACCGGGATAGCTTGTTGCAAGCGGATCCAGGAAAGCAAATCTCCCCTTCTCCCCATAGCTGACAGGCTCCCCGTTCTTGTCGAGAACGATCGGATAGTAACACGAGTACGGTATGTGCAGATAATGCCCTTCCGGGCAGTGCACCATGAAGCCATTTCCTTCCACCATGCCATACACATCTATACAGTTGGTCTGGGGTATGCCAAACACCTTCTCGACCTTCTCCCTGAACCTTCTCATCGTTATCCTGATATCTTCTCTTATCTTCCATCCACCACCCGTTACAGCAAAACTACCTTCTCCAAAGTCAAAGTACAGACTCTTCCTATCAAGTAAGTCCATGATGTGGTTCAGAAAGAAAGGAGCACCGAAGATAATGACATCATCTCCCCGTCTATCTCTCTCCTTCAGCCAACCCATGAACCTCCTCCTCGCCTTCAGATCCATGTAAAGGGATGCACCCCTTACGATAATGCTTCTTTTTCTCATCATAGCTGTTTGCAACATCCCTGCTGTTACTCTCCTATCCAGCAAGATGCCATACTCTAAGTGCTTCAATACACTCGAGAGCATCCCCATCAGCACGCCGGCGAACATATTGGTATTTCTCGCATAGAAGGAAAGAAATCCATGGATTCTATCCGGATCCCACTTTGGATAGGTCATGCAAGCGAAACCCTTTGCACCGCAGTAAACCGCTCTGTCCAATGTTCTCTTATCTCTCGGTATGAAGGTGAGCCTTCCACTCGTTCCACTGCTGTAAGATATCGATAGACCTTTCTCATTGAATGCATCTATTATATCATCTATCCCCGGATTCCTCTTTCTTATAAAGATGTTGGGTAGATCACCGGTATAGATGTTGGCTATCCAGATCGCGAAACCCTTCCCCTCGGGATAATCCTTGAAGAACTTATCCGGCAGTAGGGGGATCTTGAGAAAATCCTCTTCCTTCTTTATCTCATCCGGAGAGACTCCCTTTTCCTTACAAAGCTTGTTGAAAAACCTGTTTTTCTCATAGTGATGCTTAAAGGTATACTTTATCGCCTTGAACCTCAACCTCCCAGCTTCCTCTGGTTCTACCCTGTATAGATCCCTCACACCGTAGAGAGCCTCATCTGGAGGCAACCATTTCTCTCTGGGTGGAATGTACTTGGAAAGAAACCCATCGAACCTTTCCATGAACTCTTCGGAGCGAATCCTTCCCATGCTACTCATTGTCATATAAGGAAGGGGGTGTTATTAAGTTTTTGTAGAAAAATTGTCGAATCCATGAAGTCTCAAATGTCTTTCCAAGTCAGGATCTCGTTTCTCACCGCATAAGCCTCATCGATTCTCTTGACCGGCGTCTTGGTTGGAGAGGATCTGACGATATCTGGATCTTCTTCAGCTATGGAGATGAGCGCATCCACGTATCTGTCCAGATCCTCCTTTGTCTCTGTTTCCGTTGGTTCGATCATGATAGCTTCTTTCACTATCAGAGGGAAGTAGATGGTTGGAGGATACAGACCATAATCCAAAAGCCTCTTCGCTATATCCAAAGCCCTCAACCCTTTCTCCTCCTTCAACCTCTGACAGCTCATGACGAACTCGTGTTTCTTCAGATCACGATGGGGAAAATCAAAAAACCCGGATCTCTTCAGTTTTTCCTTCATATAGTTGGAATTCAGAACAGATATCTCTGCGACATCCCTTATCCTTCTTCCCATCATCAGGAGATAGACGTATGCCTTTATGCACACCTCGATGTTTCCATAAAAGTCCCTTATCTTTCCAACGGTGTGGGGCAGATCATAATCAAGGATGTATCTGTCTCCTTTCTTTCTGATCCTCGGAACAGGTAAGAAATCCTCGAGTAGCTTCTTTACTCCCACCGGACCCGAGCCAGGTCCTCCACCGCCATGGGGTGTCGCGAAGGTCTTGTGGAGATTCAGATGAACTATATCGAATCCCATATCCCCGGGTCTCGCTATACCCAGGATGGCGTTGAGGTTTGCTCCATCGTAGTAAAGGAGGGCGCCCGCATTGTGAACCATCCTCTCTATATCGAGAATCCTATCTTCGAATATACCAAGGGTATTTGGATTGGTGAGCATGAATGCAGCTGTTCTATCGGAAAGAACCTTCTCGAGAGCTTCCAGATCAACGGTGCCCTCGCTGTTGGAAGGGATCTCTATAACCTCGAAACCCGCCATCTTGGCTGATGCGGGATTTGTTCCATGGGCTGTATCTGGAATTATTATCTCGTTTCTATCCTCTCCCCTAAGCTCATGATAAGCCCTGACGAGAAGCATCCCCAGGAACTCGCCATGGGCGCCCGCAGAAGGTTGAAAGGTGAAGGCATCCATTCCGGTGATCTTCTTGAGCAACTCCTCGAGCTCGTAGAGTATCTGCAGGGTTCCTTGGAAGGTGCTTTCATCTTGGTATGGATGTATATCCGTAAACTCTCTCCAGCCAGCTACATCTTCGCAGACCTTTGGGTTGTACTTCATCGTGCAGGATCCAAGAGGATAGGTACCGTTTTCTATACCATAGTTCATCTGGCTCAGTCTGAAGAAATGTCTCACGACCTGCTGTTCCTCTAGGTTGGGTATCTTGGGAGGAGAGCTCCTTCTGAGTTTCTCCGGTATGTGGGGAGATTGGGTAGAGATCTTCGTTTTCCTTTGAGGGAGCTTGTTCAGCAAGGGCTCATCGAAGCTTGCAAACCTATACATGGTAAACCTCCTTTATCGATCTTATAAGCATATCAACATCCTTATCATCATACACCTCGGTTATACCGAACAACAGACAGTTCTTAAGCTCTGGAAATGAGATCTCCAAGGGCAAACCCCCCATGATGTTCCTTTTCAATAGCTCTCTGTTCATGTAGAAAACATCCTGAGTGGACTCGAGAACGAACTCGTTGAAGAAACTGCCCTTGAATCTTGGCTTGAACCATGGAAGGGAAACCAACCTATCGTGGAGTAATCTCGCATTCTCAAGATTCTTCTTGGCTATCTTCACCAGCCCCTCACTTCCCAGGATGGAGAGATAGACCAGCAGAGCAAGAGCATTGAGAGCTTCGTTCGTGCATATGTTACTCGTTGCCTTCTCTCTCCTTATATGCTGTTCCCTTGTTTGTAAGGTCATGCAGAACGCCCTGTTCCCGTCGAGATCATGGGTCAGACCGATTATCCTTCCGGGAATATTCCTCAGGTATTCCTTTCTGCATGCAAAGATACCAAGGGATGATCCCCCCATGTTCATTGGGGTTCCATAGGTTCTTCCCTCGCTTATCACGATGTCTGCACCGTACTCGCCCGGAGGTTTCACCAAAGCCAAGGATAGGAGATCCACGCCAACTATCAAGATGGATCCCCTATCATGGACTATCGATGATATCTCATCCACATCTTCCTCAAAAATGCCAAAGAAGTTCGGATTCTCGATGTAGAGGCACATGGTATCTCCATCTATCTTATCCTCGAGATCTTCCAGGTTCAGCTTTCCGCTCTCCCTATCATACTCGATCTCAACGAGATCAACCGGTAAGCCCTTGATATAGTTCTTCAGGGTAGATTTCCTCTCCCATGATATGCTCCTCGGTATCAGGACCTTTTTCCTCCTGTTGATCCTGTAGCCCATCCTTACCGCCTCACCCAGAGAGGTTGACATATCGTACAGGGAACAGTTGGATATATCCATCCCGGTCAGCTCCGATATCACGCTTTGGTACTCGAACATCGCCTGCAGGTATCCCTGGGACGCCTCCGGCTGGTAGGGCGTGTAGGATGTGTAGAACTCGGATCTAGAGATTATATGTTTGACAGCTGATGGCACGTAATGGGGTTTCACTCCGCCTCCCAAGAAGGAGAGCAGGTCTGGGAAAGGTCTGTTCTTCCTTGCAATCTCCCTGAGCCTCTTAACGACCTCTTCCTCGCTTAATGGTTCGGGAAGATCGAGATCCTTTATCCTTACTTCCTCCGGTATATCAGAAAACAGCTCCTCTATATCCTTTAGCCCGATCTCTTTCAGCATCTCCTCCTTGAGACTGAGGTTAGGAATAAATGGCATATCTGGGAGAAAATGGAATATTATTAAAAATGTTATGGCATTCCTTGATCGATGGAGGATATCTGGATAGAGAAGTACAGACCGAAGAGGCTCAGCGAGGTCGTCGGGCACAGAGAGATCATAGAAAGGCTGTCCGCCTATGTAAAATCCAAGAACATACCCCATCTCCTCTTTGCCGGGCCAGCCGGAACAGGCAAGACGACTTGTGCTATAGCTATAGCCAGGGAACTCTTCGGTGACAAATGGAGACAGAATTTCCAGGAATTAAATGCCAGTGATGAGAGGGGTATAAACGTGGTTAGGGGAAAGATAAAGGACTTTGCCAGGACCGCACCCATAGGCGATGTCGGTTTCAAGATAATCTTTCTGGATGAGGCAGATGCTTTGACAAGCGATGCGCAATCGGCTTTGAGAAGGACCATGGAGATGTACTCTCGTGTATGCAGATTCATTCTTTCTGCAAACTACTCCTCGAGGATAATAGAACCCATCCAGTCCAGATGCGCAGTCTTTAGATTTAAGCCGTTGAGTGGCGAGGAGATAAAGAGCTATATAAGGATGATAGCGGACAAGGAAGATCTGGAGATCACCGAGGATGCATTAACCGCGATAGCATTCTTAGCTAAGGGAGATATGAGGAAAGCGATAAACACCTTGCAAGTCTCAGCATCCATCAGCAGGAGGATAGATTCTGATGTGGTTTACAGATCAACCTCCACCGCGAGACCAGAGGAGATAAAGGAGCTGATAGAGTGTGCTCTGAAAGGAGAGTTTCTAGCTTCCAGGAAATTGCTAGAAGAGCTCTTTACGAGGTATGGGTTGAGTGGCGAGGATATACTGAACCAGATCTATCAGACGGTCTATGACCTCACCATACCAGAGGATAAGAAGATAAACCTCATAGAGAGGATAGGTGAAACCGAATTCAGGCTGGTCCAGGGCAGTAACGAGAGGATACAGCTCGAAGCCTTGCTGGCGCAGTTCGCTCTCATAGGTAAAGGCTTAAGATAAACCTCTCAGGAATGCCTCGATCACTTCATCGATCTTCTTCTCCGTTTCACTATCAACGCCGTATCTCACCCTGACGATCGGTTTGTCCACGTTGAGGATCCTGTTGAGATCTATAGGTGTTCCGCTCACGATCAGATCAGCATCGCATCTGTTTATGGTCTGCTCGAGTTCCTCGACCTGTCTCTTTCCATAGCCCATGGCAGGCAATACCTTTGAGAGATGAGGATACCTTCTGAATGTTTCCAGTATCGATCCCACCGCGAAGGGTCTCGGGTCGATAATCTCTTTTGCTCCATACTTGATGGCAGCAAAGTATCCTGCTCCATAGTTCATCTCACCAT
>QMTN01000001.1 GCA_003651105.1 Thermoplasmata archaeon | reverse complement strand
TCTTTAACCTTGGCCAATTTTCAAGTGCTCCTCTACTTTCCAACACTTTCCGTATTGTAGATAGATCACATACAGCTGGTTCTATCTTACCGGTTACTATGACTTTTGTCTCTACTCCATCGATCCTATCTGGCACTTTGTTTATGTCATCTTCACTCTCTACCATGAACACGATCCTTGGTGGATCCCTAGTATAACCTATACCAACGATACCATCCTTGCCAAGATAATGTTCCGTTGCTTCCTCCTTTATAGTCTTTAGAAGCTCCACAGGAACCTTTCCACCAATTATAGACGTATCTTCTCCGTTGATCGAGAATGCACTCGGTACAAGGAGAATTACGATAATCATCGAGACAGCTAGTTTGAACCCCATCTTCATTGGGTCACCTCGCCTTCAGAATAATAATAAGGTTTTAATAAATATTATGGTATGAATCCAAATTTTTATAAATTCCCCAATATCTAAACCTCCCTTATGAAGCAAAATCTTTATTAAATATAGTACGCATATTATACCCTAAGCAAGGAGAACGGTGCTTCCATGAAGAGAGCGGTAAGTGCAATCATAGCGGTTATCCTGCTTCTTGCAATCTGGCCCCCATCCGCTCTCCCCAAGCCTGCAACCCATGGTAAGCACATCTTTTTCTTCAGAGAGGATACGATTCCTTACCTGTCCAAGTATCCACCAGAAAAAGAAGAGATAAGCTTGACCCTGAACAAGACCTTCATCCTCAGAAACTTGACGGGAATAGAAGGAGACATGTGTTTCGACCTCTACTTCATGACCCCTCTCTTCAACCTATCCGGCATCCTGAAGTTACTCGTGGATGTGCTCGATGTATACTCAAACCTGTCCATAGAGTATCCCAAGAATATCAGCATTGGAGATATACTATTCAGACTGGAGGATGTGTTGAGAAATCTAACCTTACCTAAGCTAAACCTAACAAATGTTAGCATGCCAAAACTCATACCCGTGATCGGTTACAAGATATCCGTAGAGATAAACGGGGTGGAGAAAAGCAAATCCATAGAGGTCTGCAGATTAGAGAGTCTGGGTGAGAGTAATAGATCCCTAAGGGATATACTGAATGAGCTGAAGGACATCCTTCTTTCCCTGCCCAGCAAGGAAAGGAATATCGTCCACAAGAGGGTATACATCGAGGATATGGATGTGAGCTTAGACGAGGAGACAGAGATGTTCGTCAGCATTTACTGCACGGATGAATTCCTCCAGCTCTTGGGGATGGCTGCGGAGATCATAGGGATCATGAATGATACAGCTCTTCAGAGGTACGTGGAAGAGTTCTTGGAAGAGAATAACATGAGCGAGTACAAGGGTCTCGCCAATCTGTTTGTGAAACTCACGAAAAGGTTGATAGATATCTTTTCTAGTAGTGTTGGCTTCGTTTACGATTGCATCGATTGCCCATCCAGCTTGAGCTTTAAGGGCTCTATCGTTGGAAGCGAGAGATTTGGAGCGGAGAGATACTATCTTAGGAAGGTTGGAGACGATCTAATCTTGAGCGGGGAGGAGCCGGAGGGCAACGATACATCCAGCATGGATATCTCATCTGAGATGACCCTATGGATGAGCGACCAGCCATTTGATGAGCCAACCAGAATCTTCGGAAACGTCACCTTCCATCTTTACATCGAGTGCACCAATCCCCTGGGATACTATCCAATCGAGGTATCCATCTATGATGGGACTGAGGATGAGATGACAAAGGTTGCCGAAAAGGTTGCAAAGATAATCGGTTTCAACTACGCTCAACCAAGTTCCCTCAATGTAACCATAGAGGATGTAGATCACACCTTTGAGGAAGGACACTATCTGGGGGTTGGCTTAAGACTGGTGAACAGAACCATTGGCTCCATAGAGCTCACCTTGGTCAGACCGTCGATCCTCTTTGACTCAGGGAGCTATCCCTCCTACGTACAGATCCTGACCGCTCCCCTGGATGATATAAGGGTTGAATTGGAAGGCTCGCAGGCATATCAGGAGATCAAGAGGGTGGGAAAGGCTCACTATGATATAGTTGTAACGAATAAAGGAGAGACTGGAGACACCCTGCTTCTTTCTCTCAAGATCATAAACGAGACCTTCAGCGCCTGGCCAGAAGGATGGTATGCGGTCATAGAGTTACCAACGGGTATTGAAAACGCGTACTACGACTGGGAGAGGGAGGTCTACATAGGTGGAAACGATCTCCTGAGCATCTCGATAGATATCTATCCATCACCGGATGCACCGGATGGAAGCGAGGAAAGGATCCTCTTCTCGGCAAAGGGAAGCTATAGAGGATCAGATGGTATCGAGGGTGAGATAAAGGTGAAGGTTGGAAAGATAAGGTTGTCTTTTGTTGAGGTTCCATCAGATGGAAAGGTCGAGATCGGTAAGAGCCATGACTACACCTTCAGGATAAGGAATACGGGAGATGATGTCGATAGCTTCATTGTCACCGCAAGATCCGATCATGGCTGGGTAGTGGGGGATAAAGAGATAGAGATAAATGATTTGTATCCGGGAAACGAAACAGAGTTCACTATTCGCATAAGGGTGCCAGCAAACCTCACATCCCTACCAGTATACGATACCCTTCTCGTCGAAGTTGCTTCCAAGACGTTTCCAAATGTATCAAGAAAGATAAGCGTTTACACGAAAGCGATAGAGCTTTCGATACTCGAAAAGATAGGTCAGTTCTTTGGTGGAGTATCTGAAGAAGTGGATAGAAGGTTTGGAGAGGGAACTTCTACTATACTCCTCGTCATAGCGATCATCCTGATCGTCTCACTAATAGCTTTCTCAATCCATCGCTTAACTAGGAGATTCGTTGATCTGATATGCCTCGACAGGATAAAGGAACTCTCTCCGGGTGAGGAGGCAAAGATAGAGGTAAGGGTAAGGAATCTGCTGAAAAAGAGGTTATCCTGCAAGGTTCAGGTTGATAGAAGCATTCTACCAGAGGGATGGAAGATCAGACTATCGAAGGAAGAGCTGGAACTGGATCCAAAAGGTGAGAAGAAGATAGATGTCTACGTTCGCGCCACAGAGGATATACTTCCAGAAAGCTTTGCCAAGATAAGGCTCCTCGTCACTCCAAGCGAGAAACCAAAGACCCATTCCATAGATCTTCTTGCCATCTCCAAAGGAGCTGTCGTTAACCTGGAGATAGATAAGGTCAGCCACTCACCGAGGATATTCAGATCTGGAGATGAGGTTGTCACGAAGTTCATCCTCAGAAATAAAGGGAACGTGAAGGCGAAGAATGTTAGGGTATCATTAAGGGTGAATGGAGAGGAGATGAATACCGCGCAGATAGATGAGATTCCACCGAATGGTTACGCAGAGGTGGAGATGCCCTGGATAGCTCTTTTAGGCAGGAATGAGATCAGCATAGTTGCAGAGATGGGAGGATCATGAAGGGAGCAAAGGCTGAGCTTGCAAGTGCGGAAAAGAGATACCAGGCGTTGATAGAGAAGAGGAACGAGCTGAATGAGCTTGCTAGGATGATCAGGGAAGAGAGGGATCTTTTGAATGAGAAGAAGAGGGAACTGATGGAGGAGATGAAAAGGTACAAGGAGTTGAGGGACAAGACGGTAAGCGAGATGAAGAAACACAAGGAAATGAGGAACAAACTTCAGCAGGAAGCGAAGAGGCTCATCGAGGAGAGAAGGAAGAATAAAAAGCTCATAATCAAGAGTCTGCCATTAAGGGTCGAGGAGCTCAGGGCAGATATTCAGATGCTCGAGTACAGGCAGGAGACTACACCGATGAGCAAAGAGGAAGAGGACAGGATCATCGAGGAGATCAAGAAGAAGAGGGAGGAATACGAAAGATTGAAGAAAGAGCTCGAAAAGCAGAAGGAAGTGGAGATAAAGCTGAGCGATGCGGAGAAGGCGATAGACGAGCTGTTCAAGAGGGCTGAGAAGGAGCATCAGATGGTTCTACAGCTCTACAAGAAGAGTCAGGAGTATCACGATATGTACATGAAGATGGTCAGGGAAGTAGCTACGATAATAGGAGAGGCAAAGAAGAAGCACGAAGAATATGTAGAAGTAAAGCGCCAGGCGGATGAGGTTCATAGAAAGGCGATGGAGATGAGGGCCAAGATAATAACCATAAGGAAAGAGATCAGGGCTAAAAAGGAGGAGGCAAGGAGAGTTATAGAGGAGATAAATGTGAAAGCCAAGAAGGCTCTCTTTGATGAGAAAAGGTTTGAGGAACTAACTGATGAGGCTATCGAGGAGCTGAAGAAAGGGAAGAAGATAAGTATAGGGCTGTGATCTAAAATCGTCGAAATCCAAATCGACAATTTTATATACATTTTCGGGGTTGCACTCCCAATGATGAACATAGGGATAGTCAGCTATGGAGCTTATATACCCATGAATAGGATAAGGATAGAGGAGATAGCTGAAACATGGGGAAGGAATCCAGATGATATCAAGAAGGGGCTAAACGTCTTCGAGAAAACCGTACCCTCTCCAGACGAGGATACAGCGACGATAAGTGTAACCGCATCAAGATATGCCTTATCGAGGGTCAACATAGATCCAAAGGATATCGGAGCGATCTTCATAGGAAGTGAATCCCATCCTTATGCGGTGAAGCCGACATCGACGATAGTTGGTGAAGCAATCTCTGCTGTTCCGGAACTGATGGCTGCAGATTATGAGTTTGCATGTAAAGCAGGAACTGCAGCGATCCAGAACTGCATGGCTCTCGTGAGATCCGGAATGATCAGGTACGGTCTGGCTATAGGAGCAGATACCGCTCAATCTGCTCCAGGCGATGCCCTGGAATATACCGCCTCCGCCGGCGGTGCAGCCTTCATCATAGGTAAGGAAAAGGTAATAGCGAGGATCAACTGCACTTGCTCATTCGCAACCGATACACCGGATTTCTGGAGGAGGGAGGCGAGAAAATACCCGAAGCATGGAGGAAGATTCACCGGAGCGCCGGCATACTTCAGGCACATAATAGGGGCTGCCAAACTCCTGATGGAGAAGATGAAGACGAAACCGGAGGATTATGATTATGCGATATTCCATCAACCAAACGGTAAGTTTCCGGTAACCGTTGGAAAGAGGCTGGGATTTGATAGAAAACAGCTGGAGCAGGGTCTTTTGACACCCTATATAGGTAATACCTATTCAGGAAGCTCACCCCTTGGGCTTTGTTCCGTTCTGGATGTTGCGAAGCCCGGAGACAGGATCCTGATGGTGAGCTACGGATCTGGCGCTGGATCGGATGCCTTCGACATAACGGTTACCGATGAGATAGAGAACTTTGATAGAGATAAGGCGCCAACCGTCAGGGAGTTGATGGAGAGGAAGAGGTACATAAGCTATGCAATCTACGCAAAATACCGAAACCTGCTTTACTGGGAGTGATTGGATATGAGGGATGTTGCCATAATAGGGGTTGGTATAACGAAGTTTGGCGAACTCTGGGATAAGTCCTTCAGGAATCTGATATCCGAGGCTGGAACAAAGGCTATACTGGATGCTGGGATAGAGGGAAAGGATATAGATGCTTTATACGTCGGATCGATGAGTCCTGGTAGATTCGTTGGTCAGGAACATATAGGTGCGCTGGTTGCAGATTGTTCTGGTCTTGATACGCTCCACATTCCAGCCACTAGAATAGAGGGAGCATGTGCATCTGGTGGCATGGCACTGAGGCAGGCTTACATCTCGGTTGCATCTGGAATAAACGATATCGTGGTCGTTGGTGGGGTCGAAAAGATGACAGATGTTGTCGGTGGAGAGGCAACCAATATCCTCGCCATGGCTGCTGATCAGGAATGGGAAGCCTTCTTCGGCGTGACATTTCCAGGTTTGTATGCGATGATAGCGAGGAGGCACATGTACGAATATGGAACAACGAGGGAGCAGATGGCTGAGGTTGCGGTAAAAAATCATGAGAATGGTCTGCTGAATCCGAATGCCCATTTCCATAGGAAGATAACGGTTGAGGATGTCCTCAACTCCCCAAAGGTTGCCGATCCTTTAACCCTTCTGGATTGCTCACCCATATCAGATGGTGCCGCAGCCCTGATCCTGGCTCCCCTGGATGAGGCGAGGAAGTATACCGATAAGATAGTCAAGATCATTGGATCCGGTCAGGCTTCGGACTCCTTGGCTCTGCACGGTAGAGAAGACATATGCACGCTGAGGGCAACTGTAGAAGCGAGCAAGCAGGCGTACAAGCAAGCAGGGATCGAACCAAAGGATGTGGATGTGGCAGAGGTTCATGATTGCTTCACCATAGCTGAGATCCTGGCTATAGAGGATCTTGGCTTTGTCAAGAAGGGAGAGGGAGGGAAGGCTGTCGAGGAAGGGATGACGAGGCTGGATGGAGAGATACCGGTGAATCCAAGCGGAGGGTTAAAAGCAAAAGGGCATCCTGTTGGAGCGACGGGAATAGCTCAGGCTGCGGAGATAGTTCTGCAGTTGAGGGGCGAAGCTGGAAAGAGGCAGGTGAAGGATGCTGAAATAGGGCTTACCCACAACATCGGTGGTAGCGGAGCATCATGCGTTGTTCACATAATGGAGGTGATCTGATGGGTCTTGCGGTCCCAAGGTTCTGGAGGGAAATACCTTACCGTTACAACCTCATAGGGAGCAGGTGCAAGGTGTGTAACAGGATTTTCTTCCCACCAAGAGAGGTGTGTCCATACTGCAGAAGGAAGAGTTTGGGGAAGATGGAGGAGATGAAACTCAAGGGAAAAGGGAGGCTCATAACCTATACCATCATCTACACCCCTCCTTCGAATTTTGAGAATCAGGTACCCTATGCGGTTGGAATCGTTGAGCTGGATGAGGGACCGAGGATAACCTCCCAGATAGTTGATTGTGATCCGGAAAAACTGAAGATAGGTATGAGGGTGGAGGCTGTTTTCAGGAAGATACAGGAGGATGGAGATACCGGAGCGATATATTATGGGTACAAGTTCAGACCGGTTGGTGAGGATGAGGATAAAGGAGAGACTGGCTGAAAAGATAGCTGGAGAGATCACCCTGAGCCCTCATCCCGGAAAGACCATCAGGAAATGGAGGGAGATCTTCGGCATCTCCCAAGTGGAGCTCGCGAAGGTACTGGATATCTCTCCAAGCGTTCTGAGCGATTACGAGACCGGTAGGAGGAGATCTCCGGGTATAAAGAGTATAAAGAGGATCGTCGACGCTCTCTTCGAGATAGATGAGAAAAGAGGGGGAAAGATCCTGCACAGGTACTCATCGATGATGGAGGTTCCGGAGGGTATAATAGATATAATGGAATATCCCTTTCCGATACCTGTTGCGAGATTCATAGATGCAATAGACGGTAAGATATTAAACTCTCCAACCGATCTTGAGAGGAAGAACGTAAAGGGTTACACCTTGGTTGACAGCATAAAGACCATAAAGACCTTGACTTCCCAGGATTTCTCCCACCTTTATGGATGGAGCACGGAGAGGGCTCTCGTGTTCACGGGCATCCAGTACGGCAGGAGCCCGATGATAGCGGTAAGGGTGCATCCCATGAAACCGACGGTGGTTGTGTATCACAAACCGAATGCGGTCGATCCCCTAGCTATAAAACTAGCTGATACCGAAAACATACCCTTGGTTCTCACGAACCTTCCCCTCGATGAGCTGATCAAGAGGATGTCTTCCCTGAAGGAGGATTGAATGGAGCTGGTAGGAGTTTGTATGGTTTGCGGAAGAGGTAAAGCGAGACACACTTGCAGATTATGCGGTAGGCTGGTCTGCGAGAGGTGTTTTGATCCTTCACAGTCCATATGTCTGATCTGCAAATCTGGAAGATCTATGAGCTCGAATCTCCTGCGTTAAAGTAAAAATCCCGGATGGGTATTAAGGTTCGTGTTTGTGAAGCATGAGTTTATCAAGCCAAAGACCATAGAGCACAGGAGCTACCAGGTATCCATAGCTGAGTCAGCCCTTAAAGGAAACACCCTGATAGTCCTGCCAACCGGAATGGGAAAGACCGTGATAGCCCTTCTCGTTATAGCGGAGGTGATGAAGCAAAGAGGTGGCAAGATCCTCTTCATGGCACCAACCAAACCACTGGTGGTTCAGCACACAAAGTTTCTGAAGGAGAGTTTGAATCTGGAAGAGAAATATATAGAATCCTTCAGTGGCGAGGTATCGCCGGAAAAGAGGAAGAGTAAATGGAGGAACGCAAAGATAGTGGTTGCAACTCCCCAGGTTATTGAGAACGATATCCTCTCTGGTAACATAGATCTATCCGAGGTATCGTTGATGATCTTTGACGAAGCCCATAGAACCGTGGGTGCCTATTCCTATGTATTCATAGCAGAGAATTACAGGAAGAAGAGACCCGATGGTCTCATTCTCGGGATGACCGCATCCCCGGGTAGCGATATCAACAGGATAATGGAGGTTTGCAGGAATCTGGATATAGCGAATATAGAGATAAGGTCGAAGGATGATCCAGATGTGAAGCCGTACGTTCAAGATATAGACATAGAGTGGAGGAAGGTGGAGCTACCGGAAGGTTTCTCGAGGATCATAAACCTCCTTAAGCAAGCCCTTTCAGAGAGGTTGAGGGAATTGAAATCCGCCGGCGCCCTGGACAGTTCTTCCATATCAAGGATAACCAAGAAAAAACTCTTGGAGGTGCAGGAGAAGGTGCAGAGGTGTATAAAGGAGGGTAGGATCGGTAAGAACACCTTCACCATAGCAACCCTTCAGAATGAGGCTCTCAAGATATACCATGCACTCGAACTCTTGCAGACGCAGGGCGCAACCGCATTGAGGAGGTTTCTGGATAGATTGCAAACCGAAGCGAGATCAAAGGGAGGGAGCAAGGCATCAAAGAACCTGATCAGGGATCCCATCATCATGGAAGCCATAGCTCTCGCTAAGGGATTGGAGGTAGATCATCCAAAGATAAGGGAGGTTGTGGAGATAGTCAGGGAAGAGTTCAAAAGAAATCCGGATTCAAGGGTGATCGTCTTCACCAACTACAGAGATACATCCATAAAGGTTGAGGAGTCTCTCAGAGGAATAGAAGGTATAAGGCCTGTGAGATTCGTGGGGCAGATGGTGAGGGGAGAAGACGATAGGGGTCTGTCCCAGAAGGAGCAGGCGGAGATCCTCGAAAAGTTCAGGAAAGGAGATTACAATACCCTGATAGCGACATCGGTTGCGGAGGAGGGTATAGATATTCCTTCCACCGATCTGGTGATCTTCTATGAACCCATACCATCGGAGATAAGGAGCATCCAGAGGAGGGGGAGGACAGGAAGGAGCAGGGCGGGAAGGGTAATTATTCTCATAGCAAAGAACACCCTTGATGAGGGTTTCTACTGGTCAGCTCTGAGGAAAGAGAAGAAGATGAGAAGGGAGCTCGAATCCTTGAGGAGGAGGCTAAAAAGAAGGTTCGAGAAGGGTGGTATATCCGTATCCCCTTCCCAGAAGAGGTTGACGGATTACATGGATGGTAGCGGAAGAGAGGATCTTGGTGAGGAGGATAAGGGGATATCCGTGATCGCTGATACCAGAGAATGCAGAACCCAGGTTGTGAGGAATCTATCCATCGCGGGCGTCAATGTGATACCCAAACAGATAGAGATAGGAGATTACATCATATCGGATAAGGTCTGTGTGGAGAGGAAGAGCTGTAGAGATTTCGTTGAATCCATGATGGATGGCACCCTTTTCAGACAGCTCGCCAACCTGAAGAACTCTTACGAGATACCGGTACTGATCGTGGAGGGAGAGGATCTGATAACATCCAGGAATATCAGACCGAGCTCGATCTATGGATGCCTGGCATCCATAGCGATAGACTACAAGATACCGGTACTCTTCTCTAGGAATCAGAAGGAGACCGCGGATCTCATTCTTGCAATGGCGAGGAGGGAGCAGAAGGAAGAGAAGAAGGATATACCGATCAGGGGAGGAAGGAAGAGCATGACCCTGCAGGAGAGACAGCAGTATATAGTTGAAGGGTTGCCAAACGTTTCTTCTATCCTGGCAAAGAGGTTGTTGAAGAGGTTTAAGACGATAAGAAATATAGCGAATGCGGAAGAGGAAGAGCTGTATTCTGTCGATGGCATAGGTAGAGCAACCGCAAAGGATATCTTTGAGGTGTTCAATCGTCCATATGAAGAGGGTACATAACGTTTTTATATGGAAGGGGGATACACCTTTGTTTCTGAGAAGGTGATGGGTATGGCAGAGGGGGAGAGTAAGCTGATGGAGCAGATTCTCGATGGTCTTGATATGTTGAATCAAGATACGTCCATACCCAGAAATATAAGGAGGGGGGCTGAGGAAGCGAAGAAGATGCTTCTCGACGAGAAGAATCCCCTTGATGTTAGGGTTGCTTCCGTAACATCCCTGCTCGATGAGCTCGCGAACGATCCAAACATACCGCTCCATGGTAGAACCCTGATATGGAATATAATGAG